>JAEMQS010000034.1 GCA_016463765.1 Solirubrobacteraceae bacterium
ACGAGCAGGACCTCGAGGCCATGCAGGACGTCAAGCGCCTGCGCGACCTCGGGCTCTCCGACGACCGCCTGCTCGACGTCGTCCGGGTGCTCGGGCGCGGACTGAGCCAGACGGCGGAGTCGATGCGCCAGCTCAGCCTCGAGCTCGTCCTGGAGCCCGGGGACGACGAGGAGCAGCTCGCCCTGCGCTGGGCCGCGGTCGCCGAGATCCTCGTGCCGATCGCGGGTCCGAGCGTCCAGCGCCTGCTGCTGCTCCACCTGCGCGACATCTTCTCCACCGAGGCCCTGCTCCCCGACGACCGCGAGTCCGGGATCATGCCCGAGGCCCGGCCGGTCGCGGTCTGCTTCGCCGACCTCGTGGGCTTCACCCGCCTGGGCGAAGAGCTGCCCGCGACCGAGCTCAGCGCCGTGGCCGACCGGCTCGTGAAGATCGCCGAGCGCGTGGTCGGCGAGGACGTGCGGTTCGTCAAGACCATCGGGGACGCGGTCATGCTCGTCTCCCCGTCGGTGGACCCGATGCTCGATGCGGCGTTCGCGCTCGTCGACGCCGCCAACGCCGAGGGTGAGGACTTCCCGCAGCTGCGCGCCGGCATCGGCTACGGCGGTGCGCTGAACCGTCACGGCGACTGGTTCGGCCGGCCGGTCAACCGCGCCAGCCGGATCACGACGCTCGCCCGGCCGGGCACCGTCGTCGCGACGGCGTCCGCGCGCGAGCACGCGGGCCCGGGCTGGAAGTGGTCGTCCCTGCCGCCCCGGCGGATCAAGGGCGTCAGCGGCGAGCTGCGGCTGTACCGCGCGCGCCGCATCGAGCCCTAGCCCGCATCAGGAACTCGTCCGTACATCTTGAAACGCCGCGTTCCTGATGTCAGGATGCGGCGGATGGCGACGAGCGACCGGGTCTACGGCGGGCTGACCGCCGGGGAGCGCGAGGACCGCCGGCGCGAGCAGCTGCTCGCCGCGGGGCTCGAGGTGTTCGCGGCCAGCGGCTGGGACCGCGCGACCGTCCGCGACGTCTGCCGGTCCGCCGGGCTGTCCCAGCGGTACTTCTACGAGCACTTCACCTCCAAGCAGGACCTGTTCCTCGCGATCTGCCAGGGGATCGCGGCCGACATCGAGCGCCTTGTCCGCGAGGCCGCGACGGGGACGGGCCGGGAGCCGCTCGAACGGGTCGGGGACGTCCTCGGCGCCCTAGCCGACTACTTCGGCGGCGACCCGCGCCGTGTCACCGTCGCCCTGGTCGAGTCCATGGCGACGCCTGAGCTGCGGGCGTCGCGCAGCGCGCTGCTCACCGCCTCGGCCGACATCGCCGCCCGGCTCATGCGGTCCATCCACCCGGACCCGGCCCATGCCGACGTCCGCGGGATCGCCGTCAGCGCCCAGGTCCTGTCCGGCGGGATCGCCGAGCTCCTCGTCTCCGCGGCCGCCACCCAGACCGAGCTTCCCCGCGACGAACTCGTCGCCCACCTCACGCGGCTGTACACCGCCGCGGCCACCCTCGACGTTCAGGAATCAGGATGACTCCCGAAGACCCCAACCTCCCCGTCATCGTCGGGATCGGCGAGCACGTCAGCCGCCCCGCCGACGCGAACCCGGCCGAGCCGACCGAGCCCGCCCGGCTCATGGAGATCGCGGTCCGCGGCGCCCTCGCGGACGCGGGCGCAGGCGACGCGCTCCTCGCGCGCGTCGGACTCATCGCCGCGGTGCCCACCGCCTCGTGGGGCGACGGCGATCCGGGCCGCCGGGTCGGCGACCTGCTCGGGATCGACGCGCCGACGGTCCGCACGAGCAACCAGGGCGGCAACGGCCCCGGCGTGCTGATGGCGACGATCGCCTCGCGCATCCAGGCCGGGACGCTCGACGCCGGCATCCTGTGCGGCGCCGAGGCGCTGAAGACCCTGGCCGACGCGATGAAGCGCGGCGAGCAGCCCGACTGGCCGGCGGCCGATCCGGGGCGCGCCGCCGACGAGGTCCTCGAGCCCGACCAGCCCGCGAACACCGACGAGGAGACGGCGGTCGGCCTCATCGCGCCGATCATGGCCTACCCCCTGCTCGAGCAGGCGATCCGCGCCGACGCGGGCCGCACGCCGCAGCAGCAGCTCGATCTCATCGGCCGCCTGTGGTCGCGCTTCAGCGACGTCGCGGCGACGAACGCCTACG
The DNA here is from genome assembly GCA_016463765.1 of Solirubrobacteraceae bacterium. Taxonomy (GTDB): domain Bacteria; phylum Actinomycetota; class Thermoleophilia; order Solirubrobacterales; family Solirubrobacteraceae; genus Svornostia. Next base: position 2,157 of record JAEMQS010000034.1, read on the forward strand.
CGTGGTCGCCCACCACCTACACGGCTGAGGAACTGACGACGGTGTCGGCCGCGAACCGCCAGGTCACGCTGCCGTACACCAAGCTCCTGAACTCGAACCTCCAGGTCGACCAGTCCGCGGCGTTGCTCATCTGCTCGGCGGGGACCGCCCGGGAGCTCGGCATCCCGCGCGAGCGGTGGGTCTTCGTCCACGCCGCCGCGCACGCCACCGACGAGTGGTTCCTCTCCGAGCGCCGCGAGCTGCACCGCTCGCCCGCCATCCGCGCGTGCGGCGAGGCGGCCTTCGCGCACGCCGGCATCACGGCCGACGATCTCGGCCCGGTCGACCTGTACTCCTGCTTCCCGTCCGCCGTGCAGCTCGCCGCCCGCGAGCTCGGGCTGCCGGTCGACGACCCCGGCCGCCCGCTCACGTGCACCGGCGGGCTGACGTTCTTCGGCGGGCCGGGCAACAACTACGCCACGCACGGCATCGCCGCGGTCGCGCGCCAGCTGCGCGAGGCGCCTCCCGGCACCACGGGCCTCTCGACCGCGCTGGGCTGGTACGCCACGAAGCACGCGCTCGGCGTGTACGGCAACGAGCCGCCCGCCCGCGGGTTCGCGGCCTTCGCCGCCGAGCCGGAGCATCCGGCGCCCCGCGAGGTCGCGGAGCCCGGCGACTACCGCGCGACCGCCGAGTCGTGCACGCTGATCTACGACCGCGGCGGCGAGCCGAGCTACGGCATCCTGTTCGCCCTCCTCGAGGACGGCCGCCGCGCACTGGGACACACCAACGACCCGGAGGTCATGGCCGCCATGGCGAACCACGACATCCTCGGTGAGCCCGTCGAGCTGCGCGCCGACCGCAGCTTCACCCCCGCCTGCCTGACGGGAGCGACGCGATGAGCAGCGTCATCGTCGAGCGGCGCGGCCGCATCCAGCTCATCACGTTCAACCGCCCCGAGGTCCGCAACGCGATCGACCTCGAGATGACGCAGACCATCGCCGCGGCGCTCGACGAGCTCGACGCCGACGACGGCCTCGCGGTCGGCATCGTCACCGGCGCGGGCGGCTACTTCAGCGCCGGCATGGACCTCCGCGCCTTCGCGCGCGGTGAGTTCCCGGCCGTCCCGGTCCGCGGGTTCGCCGGCATCACGCAGTACGCGTCGAAGAAGCCGCTCATCGCGGCGATCGAGGGGCCGGCGCTGGCCGGCGGGTTCGAGATCGCCGTCGCGTGCGACCTGCTCGTCTGCGCCGAGGACTCCGTCTTCGGGCTGCCGGAGGTCAAGCGCGGGCTCGTCGCCGTGGCGGGTGCGCTGCACCAGCTGCCCCAGCGGCTGCCGCGCGGTGTCGTCAAGGAGATCGCGCTGACCGGGCGTCCGATCGATGCCCGGCGCGCCGAGTCGCTCGGCCTGGTCGCGCGGGTGACGCCGAAGAGCGGGGCGCTCGACGCGGCGCTGGAGCTGGCCGAGGAGATCGCGTCCAACGCGCCACTCGCGGTCATCGCCACGAAGCAGGTCCTCGACGAGCAGGACGCCTGGCACGGCGAGGAGTTCTGGGCCAGGCAGGGCGAGATCGCCGGCCCCGTGATCATCAGCCGCGACGCTCGCGAGGGCGCCAAGGCCTTTGCGGAGAAGCGCGACCCGGTCTGGGAGGCGCGATGAGCGCCGCCGGCACCACCGTCCAGTCGGTCCGCGCACTCGTGGACGCGGGCATCCTGCAGCCGCGCATCGACCGGCTGGTCCGCCAGGGCATCGCGCTGCGGCGTTTCGGCCCCTCCCCCGCCGCCGGCCTGTCCGGCGCCGCCCGGAACTACCCCGACCACCCGTACGTCATCGACGAGCAGGGCACGCTGACGTTCGCCGAAGTCGACCGGCGCACCGACGCGATCGCCCGGGCGTTCGTCGCCGCCGGCCTGCGGGAGGGCGACGCGATCGGCGTCCTGTGCCGCAACGGCCGTGCGTTCGTGGAAGCGGTCCACGCCGCGTCGAAGCTCGCGCTGACCATCCTGTTCTGCAACACCGACTTCGCCGGGCCGCAGCTCGCCGACGTCCTCGAACGTGAGGGCGCCCGCGGGATCGTCCTCGACGAGGAGTTCGACGGCCTGCTCGACGAGAGCGTCCTGCACGGCCGCCGCTGGGTCGGCCACACCGACGGCGTACCCGCGCATCCGACGCTCGAGCAGCTGGCCGCCTACGACGCGACGCGGCCGGTCGCGCCCAAGGGGACGGGCCGGCTGGTCATCCTCACGTCGGGCACCACCGGCACCCCGAAGGGCGCCGCCCGCGAGGGCGCGCCGCTGCCCGCGATCATCGGCATCCTGGACCGGCTGCCGTTCCGCCGCGGGCAGGTCCACCACATCGTCGCGCCGATGTTCCACGGGTGGGGACTGTTGAACTTCAGCCTCGGCCTGGCGCTGCCCACGACGATCGTGCTGCGGCGGCGATTCGACCCGGTCGAGACGCTGCGCGTCATCGATCAGTACCGCGTGCAGTCGGCCGCGATGGTGCCCACCATGCTCCAGCGGGTGCTGCAGCTCGGGCCCGAAGAACTCGCGCGCCACGACACGTCGTCGCTGGAGGCGATCCCGCTGTCGGGGTCGGCGATCCCCGGGGACCTCGCGATCCGCGCGATGGATGCCTTCGGCGACGTCGTCTACAACTTCTACGGCTCGACCGAGACGGGCTGGGCGTCCATCGCCACGCCCGCCGATCTGCGCGCCGCGCCCGGCACCGCGGGGACCCCGCCGATGGGCACGGACCTCGCGATCATCGACGACGAGGGCCGCCCGGTGCCGCAGGGCGAGACCGGCCGGATCTTCGTCGCGTCGATGCTGAAGATGGAGGGCTATACGGCGAAGGACCTGCGCAAGGAGGAGATCGCCGGGCGGATGTCCACCGGCGACGTGGGCCACCTCGACGCCGAGGGCCGCCTGTTCGTCGACGGCCGCGACGACGACATGATCGTCTCGGGCGGCGAGAACGTGTTCCCGCGCGAGGTCGAGGACCTGCTCTCGTCGCGCGACGACATCGCGGAGGCCGCGGTCATCGGCGTGCCCGACGACGAGTTCGGCCAGCGGCTCATCGCGTTCGTCGTCCCCGAGCCCGGCAGCGGGCTGACGGCCGACATGTGCCGCGACCACGTGCGCGAGCACCTCGCGCGCTACAAGGTGCCCCGCGAGATCCGGTTCCTCGACGCGCTGCCGCGCAACCCGACCGGCAAGGTGCTCAAGCGCCAGCTCAAGGAGCTGCCGCTCCAGACGTGAGGCTCACGCCTCGTTCATGACCCGCTCGAGGACCGCGGCGTCGACGTCGAAGTTCGCGTGGACCGCGTCGACGTCGTCGTTGTCCTCGAGGGTGTCCACGAGCTTGAGCACCTTCGTCGCGCCGTCCTCGTCGAGCGGCACACGGGACTTCGGCAGCCAGGCGACCTCGGCCGACTGGATCTCGATCCCGGCCTCCGTGAGCGCGGCGCGGACAGCGGTGAGGTCGGACGGCTCGGTGATGACCTCGAAGACGTTCTCGTCGATCGAGACATCCTCGGCGCCGGCCTCGATGGCCGGCATGAGGTCGTCCTCGGAGTACTGCTCGCCGTCGACGACGATCAGCCCGCGCTTGTCGAAGAGGTACGCCACGGAGCCGGGCTCCCCGAGGCTGCCGCCGTGCTTGGAGAACGCGTGGCGGATGTCGGCGCTCGTGCGGTTGCGGTTGTCGGTGACCGCCTCCACCAGGACCGCGACGCCACCGACGCCGTACCCCTCGTACAGGACCGCCTCGAGCGCGTCGGCGTCGCCACCCTCGCCCGTGCCCTTCGCGATGGCGCGCTCGATGTTGTCCTTCGGCATCGACGCGTCCTTGGCCTTCTGGATCGCCAGGCCCAGCGACGGGTTCCCGTCAGGGTCGCCGCCGCCCTCCTTCGCGGCGACCGTGATCGCCCGGGCGAGCTTCGTGAACAGCTTGCCGCGGCGGGCGTCGACGATCGCCTTCTTGTGCTTGATCCCGGCCCACTTGGAGTGACCTGCCATGCGCCCGAGTGTAGGAGACATCGAGGGCGGACGGGTGCGCTCGGTACCACGCGAGCGTGCGGCGCAGCCCCTCTTCCAGGCCGACACGCGGCTCCCAGCCGGTGAGCTCGCGCAGGCGCGAGGAGTCCAGCGACAGCCGGTCGCTCGTCCCGTCGGGCAACGGCGTTCCGAGGATCTCCGGACGCAGGTCGCTGCCGGCGAGCCGCAGGATGGTGGTGACGATCTCGTTGACCGAGTGCGGCTCGCCACCTGCGTTGAATGCCGCGCCGCAGGCGACGTCGTCGTCGCGCTCCAGGGCGTCGGCGATCGCGAGGTACGCCGCGGCGGCGTCCTCGACGTAGAGGAAGTCGCGCTGCGGCGTGCCGTCCGACCGGATGACGGGCGCCTGGCCCGCGAGCACCGCGGCGAGCACGTCAGGGACGAGCCGCGACCGGTTCAGGTCGCCACCGCCGTAGACGTTGGCCAACCGGGCGGCCGCGACGCGTACGCCGTAGCCGTCCCAGTAGGAGCGCGCGATAGCGTCGGCCGCGGCCTTCGAGACGTCGTAGACCCGGCGGCCGTGCAGGGCGTCGTCCTCGCCGTATGGACGGTCCCCGCGATCGCCGTAGGCCATGATCGACGAGGCGACCACGACCGTCGGGACTTCGACGAGCCGGCATGCCTCCATGACGACCCACGTCCCGCGCACGTTGGTCTCGAACGTCGAGAGCGGCGAGCGTTGCGCGGTGCCGACCACGGAGTGCGCGGCGAGGTGGAAGACCGTGTCGACCGCGTGCTCGGCGAGCACGCGTTCGAGGAGCCCTGCGGCGAGCATGTCGCCGTGCACGACGGTGCAGCGGTCCTGGGTGCCATCGAGGACCAGCGGACTGTCCGGCACCTCGTCGCGGCGCAGCACGATGACGTGGTCGCCGCGCTCGAGGCACGCCCGGGCCACCCAGGCCCCGACGGCCCCGTAGGCCCCGGTGAGAAAGACGGTGCGCGCCATGTGCCGCGGATCATCGCAGCGGCGGCGCGCCACGGCCGCGATCCGCGTTGCGGGCGGCTCACATACCATCTCGCGCGATGACTTCTGTCCCTGCTGAGATCTTCAAGGCCTACGACGTCCGGGGCGTCTACCCGGACCAGATCGATGGCGATATCGCCGAGCGCATCGGCCGCGCCTTCGCCCGCGTGCTCGCGGACCTCGCCGGCAAGCCGACGACCGAGATCCGGGTCGGCCTGGGGCGCGACATGCGCCTGTCGGCTCCCGAGCTCGCCGCGCGGTACCGCGACGGCATGATGGCCGAGGGCGCGACCGTGCTCGACGCCGGCCAGGTCGGCACCGAGATGCTCTATTTCCTCGTCGGCTCGCGCGAGCTCGACGGTGGTCTGATGTGCACGGCGTCGCACAATCCGGCGAAGTACACGGGCGCGAAGCTCGTCAAGCAGGGCGCGATCGCGCTCAGCGGCGACTCCGGCATCCAGGAGGTCCGCCGGATCGCGCAGGGTGAGCTGGGCGAGCCGGTGGGCGGTGGGTCGTTCGAGGAGGTCGACATCGCCGACGAGTTCCGCGAGGCGGCCCTGAAGTTCATCGACCCGGCGAACGTCAAGCCCGGGATGAAGATCGTCGCCGATGGCGGCAACGGTCAGGCCGGACCCATGGTCGGCCCGCTGCTCGAGCGCCTGAAGCTCGACGTCAGCGCGCACTACTGGACGCCGGACGGGACGTTCCCCGACCACGAGCCCAACCCGCTGCTGCCCGAGAACCGCCAGTTCATCATGGACAAGGTGGTCGAGGAGGGCGCGGAGCTCGGCATCGCGTGGGACGGCGACGCCGACCGCTGCTTCTTCATCGACGACACCGGCGCGTTCGTCGACGGCGACTTCCTCACCGCGCTGCTCGCGCAGTCGCTCCTCAAGCGCAATCCCGGCGCCACGATCCTGTACGACGCGCGCGCCAGCCGGGCCGTCGCGGACATCGTCGAGGCGGCCGGCGGAAAGGCCGAGATCAACCGGGTCGGCCACGCGTTCTTCAAGACGCGCATGCAGAAGGAGGGCTCGCTGTTCGGTGGCGAGGTCTCCGGGCACTACTACTTCCGCGACTTCTACTGCGCGGACAGCGGCACCATCCCGGCGCTGCTGATCCTCGAGCTGCTGTCGGTCGAGGGCAAGAAGCTCTCCGAGCTGCTCGAGCCGCTGCGGTCGAAGTACTTCATCAGCGGTGAGATCAACAGCGAGGTCACGGACGCCGACGCGAAGATCGCCGAGATCGAGTCGACGTACGCCGACGGGACCATCACCCACGTCGACGGCGTGTCGGTGGACTACGACGACTGGCACTTCAACGTGCGCAAGTCGAACACCGAGCCGCTGCTGCGGCTGACGCTCGAGTCGCTCGTGTCCCAGGAGGACATGGAGCGCCGCCGCGACGAGGTGCTGGGCCTCATCCGCGCGTGAGCGACCAGGTCGACCCGGAGGTGCTGCTGGCACGGGCGGCCGAGGCGGGCATCCACCGCCTGGCGCTGCCCACGCCGTTCGCGGTCGGCCGGATCAACACGTACCTCATCGAGGACGACCCCCTGACGCTCGTCGACGCCGGCCCGAACTCGGGCAAGGCGCTCGACGAACTCGAACAGCTGCTGGCTGAGCGCGGGCACAAGGTCGAGGACCTCGAGCTCCTGGTCATCACCCACCAGCACCTCGACCACCTGGGGCTGACGAACATCCTCCAGCGCCGCTCGGGGGCCGACGTCGCGGCGCTCGAGGGTCTCGTGCCGTGGGCGGCGGACTACTCCGCCGCCATGGAGGCCGAGGACGCCTACGCCGAGCACCTCATGGCCCGCCACGGCATTCCCGAGGACCTGCGCTACGCGCTGCGGGCCGTGTCGTACGTGTTCCGCGGGTGGGGCGCGTCGGCCACCGTCACGCATCCGCTCACGCCGGGGACGACGCTCGACCTGCGCGACCGGTCGCTGGAGATCAGCCACCGGCCCGGCCACTCGCCGTCGGACACGATCTTCCACGACCGCGAGCGCAAGATCCTGCTGTCGGCCGACCACCTCATCGAGCGGATCTCGTCGATCGCGCTGCTGACCCCGCCGATGGATGACCTCAACCCGGCCGAGCGCCCGAAGCCGCTGCTGCAGTACATGGAGTCGCTGGCGGCGACGCGGGAGATGACCGACGTGGAGCTCGTCCTCACCGGCCACGGCCATCCGATCAGCGACCCGGTGGCGATCATCGACGAGCGCTTCGCGATGTACGACAAGCGCGCGGGGAAGATCCACCGGCTGCTGGAGAAGGCCGGCGAGCCGCAGAGCGCCTACGACCTGGCGCAGTCGATGTGGGGCAACGTCGCGGTGACCCAGGCGTACCTCACGCTGTCCGAGGTGCTGGGGCACATCGACATCCTGGTGCGCGATGCGCGCGTCGTCGAAGAGGACGACGGCGAGGTCGTGCGGTACCGCGTGGCCTAGGAGCCGATCTCGTCGAGGTGGGCGATGTTCGCCCGGTCGTCGTCCTCGGTGCTGGGCGCTGTGGCGAACCAGGCGTCGAGCATCTCCTCCAGCGCGGCCTGGCTGGTCAGGCGCAGGCTCAGGGCCAGGACGTTGGCGTCGTTCCACTGCCGTGCGCCCGCGGCGGTCTGGGCGTCGGCGCAGAGCGCTGCGCGGATGCCCGGGACCTTGTTCGCCGCGATCGACGCCCCGGTGCCCGTCCAGCAGCAGATGACGGCCTGGTCGGCGCGGCCGTCGGCGACGTCGCGGGCGGCGGCCTCGCTGGCCCACGCCCAGTCGTCGCGCTCGTCGGGATTCAGCGCCCCGTGCGCCGCGACGACGTCGTGGCCGCGCTCGCGCAGCGCGGCGGCGAGCGCGGGTGCGATCCCGGTGTCCTCGTCGGCGGCGATGGCGATCCGCATCGGCGCGCAGCCTAGCTGTAGTTCCTGAGCACGTTGTTCATCCGGACCTCCTTGGAGGCTGGCGGTTGTCTAGGCCCCAGTCCCAAGGAGTTCCGGATGAGGTTGCACGCTAACGCGCGGCTCAGTCCGATCGGCCGTCGTCTTCTGGTTGATCGGGTTGAGCGAGATGGGCAGAGCATCGAGGCGGTCTCAGAGTCGCTGGGGATCAGCTGCCGGACCGCGAGCAAGTGGCTTGCCCGATGGCGAGCCGAGGGCGAGTTCGGGCTGCTGGATCGCAGCTCGGCTCCGAAGGTCATCGCCAACCGGACCGACGAGCGGACGGTCGAAACGATCGCCGCGCTTCGCAGGCTCAGGTTCACCGGGCCGGAGATCTCCGAGACGCTGGGAATGCCGCTCTCGACGGTGTCGGGGATCCTGACGCGGATCGGGATGGGCCGCCTCGGACGGCTCGGTCTGGAGCCGGCAGAGCGCTACGAACGCAGCGTTCCGGGCGAGTTGATCCACATCGACGTCAAGAAGCTCGGCCGGATCTCTCGGCCCGGACATCGCGTCCTGGGCGGCCAAACGGCCCGCGCCGCGCGCGGCTATCACCGCAAGCGCCACAGCCTGGGCTGGGAGTACGTGCACGTCGCGATCGACGACGCGACCCGCCTGGCCTACGTCGAGGTCCTCAAAGACGAGAAGGCGACGACCGCGATTGCGTTCCTCAGACGCGCTGTCCGGTTCTTCGACAGCCACGGGATGAAGGTCTGCGAGCTGCTGACCGACAACGGCTCGGCCTATCGCGCGAAGGTCCACGCGATCGCCTGCAAGACGCTCGGGATCAAGCACCGCCGAACCCGGCCTTACCGCCCACAGACCAACGGCAAAGCCGAGCGGTTCATCCGGACCATGCTCAGCGGCTGGGCCTACGGCGCGCTCTACCGCGACTCACACGAACGCACCGCCGCCCTTGACGGCTGGCTCTATCGCTACAACCATCACCGCCGACACGCAGGCATCGGGCGACAGACACCCATCACCCGCCTGAACAACCTGCTCGGGACTTACACCTAGCCGCCACATCGGGTCGCCAGGCGGGGACATATGACCCGGTTGCCGACCGAATGCGCGTCGGCGGCCGGTGGCGGGGGTATCGTCGAGCCATGCCGGGCGCCGCGCCGCCGCCGGAGACCGAGGTCGTCGCGATCGGTCGCGAGATCGCCGCCGCGCTGCCCGCGCCCGGCCGCCATCCGGTGCAGGCCATCGACACCCGCGCGATGGACCTCACCTCGCGCGATGCCGAACTGAAGGCCGCGCTGTTTCGCTTCGTCGACGTGGTGCCCGCGTGCCGGTCGGTCGACGACCTCGCCGCGCACCTCGTCGGATTCCTGGGCGAGGTCGACTCGCAGACGCCGCCGCTGCGCGCCGCGATGAAGATGGGCGACAGCCGCGCCGGGCGGGCGGCGCTCGGGACCGCCGCGGCGGCCGGGGTCAAGCACATGGCGCGGCGCTTCATTGTCGCGGAGGACCCCGGCGCGGCGCGCCGGACACTGCGGCGGCTCTGGCGTGACGGCACCTCCGCGTCGGTCGACCTTCTCGGCGAGGCCACCGTCACGACCGCCGAGGCCGACCGGTACGCCGCACGATGCGGCGAGGCGCTCGACGCGCTCACGGCCATCTACGGCGACGTGCCCGCCCGCCCCCGGCTCGAACGCGACGGGGTCGGCGCCCTGCCCCGCGCGAACCTCTCGGTGAAGGTCAGTGCGCTCACGCCGCTGCTGAAGCCCGACGCGCCGGCGATGGGCCAGCGCGACGCCGCGCCCCGCCTGCGCGAGCTCCTACGCCACGCCCGCGACACGGGCGCGCACCTGCACGTCGACATGGAGTCCTACGACTCGCGCGAGGCGATCACCGACCTGGTCATCGACGTGCTCAGCGAGGACGAGTTCCGCGACGGTCCCTCGGCGGGCATGGTCCTCCAGGCCTACCTGCGCGACGGCGGCGAGCTGCTCGACCGCGTCCTGGCCTGGTCGGCCGCCCACGAGCGCACCCCGCCCTTGACGATCCGCCTGGTCAAGGGCGCGTACTGGGATCACGAGTTCGTCGAGGCCCGCCAGCACGGGTGGGAGCCGCCGGTCTGGGAGCACAAGGCCGAGTCGGACCGCAGCTTCGAGGCCCTGACCCTGCGGCTGCTCGACGCGCGGCCTGCGGTGCGCGTCGCCATCGCGTCGCACAACCTGCGCAGCGTCGCGCATGCCATCGCCGCCAACCGCGCGAGCGGCGGCGACGACGCCGGCCTCGAGCTCCAGGTCCTGCGCGGCCTGGGCGACGACCTCGGGCACGCGCTCGCCCAGCTCGGCCACCGCGTCCGCGTCTACTGCCCCGTGGGCGACCTCGTCGCGGGCATGGCGTACCTCGTCCGCCGGCTGCTGGAGAACACGAGCAACGAGAGCTTCCTGGCCGAACAGGCGCGAGGCGCCGCGCTCGACGACCTGCTGGCGGCGCCGTGAGTCCGCTCGAGCCCTTCCGCAACGAACCGCTCGCCGAGCTGCGGCGTGGCACCGAGCGCGCCCGGCTCGACGACGCGCTCGCGCTGCTCGACGCCCGCCTGCCGCTGCGCGTCCCGGTGTGGGTCGGGACCGACCGACGCGAGGGCGACGCGCTGCCGTCCACCGACCCGGGCGCCCCCGACCGCGTCGTCGCCCTCGCTGCGCGCGCGACGACCGGCGATGTCGACGCCGCAGTGGCCGCCGCGCGTGGCGCGTTCCCCGCGTGGGCGGCGACACCGGTCAACGAGCGGGCCGACGCTCTCGTCGGCGCAGCCGCGTGGATGCGCGGCCGGCGGGCCGAGCTCGCCGCCCTCTGCGTGCGCGAGTGCGGCAAGCCGTGGGCCGAGGCCGACGCCGACGTCGCCGAGGCCATCGACTTCTTCGAGTACTACGCCCGCGGGGCCATCGCGCTGGCCAAGCGCCCGCCCCAGCTCGTCCAGGTCCCGGGCGAGCGCAACACGCTGCGCTACGCGCCCCGGGGCGTGTGCGCCGTCATCGCGCCCTGGAACTTCCCGCTCGCGATCCCCGCCGGCATGGTCGCCGCGGCCCTCGCCACCGGGAACACGGCGGTGCTCAAGCCCGCCGAGCAGGCGCCGGGGTGCGGCCTGATGGTCGTCGAGGCGCTGCGCGCGGGTGGCGTTCCCGCCGGGGCCCTCGCGCTGCTGCCGGGCGAGGGCGACGCCGGTGCCGCGCTGGCCGAGCACCCGGACGTCACGACCATCGCGTTCACCGGGTCGGGCGCCGTCGGGCTCGGGCTCCTGCGCGCCGCGGCCGCCAAGCCGCCCCGGGCGGGCAGCCTCACCCGGGTCGTCGCCGAGATGGGCGGCAAGAACTGCGTCCTGGTCGACGCCGACGCCGATCTCGACGACGCCGTCCCCGCCATCGTCCATTCCGCCTTCGCGTACGCCGGGCAGAAGTGTTCGGCCGCGTCGCGCGTGCTCGTCCACGAGGCCGCGGCCGACGCGCTGCTGGAGCGTCTCGCGGGCGCTGTCGAGGTCCTCCCCGTCGGCCAGCCATCCGAGCACGGCACGGTCGCGGGTCCCGTCATCGAGCGTGAGGCCCAGGAGCGCGTCGCGCGTTACGCCGCGCTCGCGGCGGACACCGGCCGCGTCGTCACCACGCGTGCCGCCCCGGCGGGCGGCTGGTTCGCGCCGCCCACGGTGGTGACCGATCTGCCCGCCGACCACCCCGTCCTGCACGACGAGATCTTCGGCCCGGTGCTCGCCGTCGAGGCTGTCCGCGACCTCGACGAGGCGATGGACCGCGTCGACGCCCTCCCCTTCGCGCTCACCGGCGGGCTGTTCGCGCGCAACCCCCGGACGATCGAGCGCGTGACGGCCCGGTCACCCGTGGGCAACCTCTACGTCAACCGTGGCATCACGGGCGCGATGGTCGGGCGCCAGCCGTTCGGCGGCAACCGCCTGTCCGGCACCGGCACGAAGGCGGGCGGCCCGGACTACCTCCTGCAGTTCGTCGAGCCGCGCGTCGTCACCGAGAACACGATGCGCCACGGGCTGGTCGTCGACTGACCTGTCGAGCGTCGCGGTCGCCGAGCCGGCGATGGTGAACGGTGCGCTCCTCGGACGGACGTGCAACCCGCCGTCGCAGCTCCCGGAACTGCTTCGTCTGCATGACCCAGTGAGCCGGGTCCCAGAACACCACGTTGCTGATCCACACCACCCAAGCCGGGTGCCCGCGGCCGCGGGAGCGCACCAGCATCCGCGTCCGGCCACCGGGCACCCGTTCGAGGCAGAAGCCCCAGGTGCTGTCGCTGAAACACCGGGGCGGGCGACCGACAGGATCGAACGGTGCTCCGGCCAGCGACAGGGACGCACGCAACACCAGGACGTACGGCTCCTCACAACGCACCACGTCGAACCACGCCGTCCCGTCCGGGCGCGACACGATGCGCGAGCCGACTCGGAGGTCCTGCCACTCCGGATGGATGACCTCGGCGCTCGGACGACCACCATCGTCGAGTCGGTCCCAGCTGTAGAACCCGGCGCGTTCACACCCCATCTGCGCGAGCCACGGCCACACCACCTCCGGCGGCGCGTCCAGGGTCACCGCCATGGTCCCGCCACCGCGGGCGCCGGGGACCACGTCGTCGCCCGGAAGCACCCGCGTCCGCTCCGACGGCGTGGCGCCCCAGTTCAGCATCGCGCGGCGGCTCACCCTCAGCGTGAGCGCGATCATGACGAGCGACACGATGCGCGCGGGTGGGGTGCGTCCCATGCCCAGAGATCGAATCGACGGCCCGCCCCCGGCGCATCGGGGCTCGACCGTGAGCCTGGTGCGGGTCGCTACGGAGCGCAGGCGCGCGCTCACCGTCGAACCGACCTACGGGGCCGGCTCCACGGTCGGCACCTCGACCTGCGCGCCGGTGATGGCCACGCTGAACGGCTCACGTGACGGCTTGTACATCGGCGAATCCGCGGCGAGCACCTCGACCTGCGGACGGTGCCCCGGCTCGAAGCGGTAGGCGTGCGGACCGAACGGGATGACCACGCGGCCGCCCTCGTTGGGTGTCAGGCGCCGCACGCCCCGCGCGAGCAGCCGGCGGGTGCCGTCCGGGTGCAGGTCCCAGAGCCGTGTGCTCAGCATGCCGTAGCGCCCGAGCGTGCGGATGTCGAGCGTCGTGGTCGCGGTGCCCGCCAGGGTGAAGGCGGTATCACGGGCGGGAGCGGTCCAGGTCGCCGGTGAGCTGCGCGCGGCGGACTGCAGCTTGCACGGGTTGGTCAGGTTCGCCGCGTCCCCGGCGAGATCGGCCGCGTTGCCCTGCAGCGCCTTCGCCAGTTCCTCGGGCGAGCGCAGCAGCTTGCCGAGCACCTGCTTGACGGCGGCGGGGCCCAGCGGGACGAGCGGGTCGTCGACAGCGCGGCGGTACACGTCGAACGGCGACGAACGCAGCACGACGGGCGCCGCGGGAGAGCCGCCGCCGAACGTCACGGACCCCGTGCTCACCGACGACCAGTCGGGAGCGACGATCGGCTCGGGCACCGGGGCGCTCTTCGGGCAGACGAACCGCGAGAGGTAGACGCTGCCGTTCTCCGGCGGCGCGCCCCGGCCCTGCAGGTGCGCATCGAGGAAGTCCGCGCCCCGCCGCGACAGCGACCGGGCCTGCGGGATGCTGTTGCTCGCCCGCGGATGCCCGCTCTCGCCGAGCTGCAGCGTCACCTGCGAACCGGGCCGGGTCCGCGCGAGGTGGTAGGCCTCCAGCGACTGGCGCGGGTCGAGCATGTCGTCGTTGTGCGCCGACTCGAGCAGCATCGGCGCGGGCGTGCCGGGGATGCCGTAGATGCTCTTGTGGATCATCGTCCCGCGCAGGCGCTCCCACTGCACGCCCCGGTACGGCTCGCCCGTCGCCAGGCGCGTGAACCAGCCGAGCACATCGGCGGACGCGTCGCCGCCGATGCCGGGGACGAACCCGCCGTAGGCCGTCAGCACGGTCGCGGCGATCGAGTACGACAGCTTCATGACCCCGGGCGGATCGAAGCCCTCCTCGAACGTCGTCGGCCGGCTCCCGTCGTACCGGCCGTTGGGCAGCAGCGCGGTCGCGAGGTTCGACCACCCCATCTTCGCGTAGGCCGCGCGCAGAGACAGCGGCGTCCCGGCCGGGCTGCGCCATGGCGCGAAGGAGCCGTCCGGCAGCGCGATCCGGTCCTTCAGGAACGCGAGCTGCTGCGCCTGGCCGCCGCCGTAGGAGATGCCGACGACGCCCAGTCTCGCCGGGTCGGCGATGCCCTGGTCCACGAGCTTGCCCAGCAGCACCTGCGTGTCGCGCGCCTCCCAGCGGCGGTCGCCCATGTGCAGCCAGCCGCGGCGGCACGCGGGATCCGCCCGGCGCGACCGCGCCGTCCCGCACGACGCGCCGAACCCGCGCGACGTGATCGTCACCACCGCGTACCCGCGGCGCGCGTAGGAGATGTTGCTGTAGTCGGCTGTGACGGATGTGACCTCGGCGGGGTCGTCCGGGTCGTCGACCTCCACGAAGCTCTTGTCCCCCGTCAGCCCGTGCAGCAGGGCAACCGTCGGGAACGGCCCGTCACCGGTCGCAGGCAGCGTGACGTTCAGGTCGATGGGCACCCCGTCGAAGGACGGGACGCGCTGGGCCAGCGAGGTCATCTCACAGAAGCGAACCTCCGCCTTGGCCGCGCACGGCAGGCCGAAGGGTGCGGGCGCTGCGTGGGCGGCCGGCGCCGGCGCCAGGGCCACCCACGCAGCGGCCCATGTCAGCGCGGCCCCCGCCCACGCCAACCTGCGCCCCCTCGCTGTGCGTACGGATCCATCCATATCCGCGTCGCCGACCCTAGCGGAGCGGTACCCGCCAGTACCCTAGGAGCGGCCGACGTGAGACCGGACGTCTTCGAGGAAGCGTGCGTGCAGGCGGGTGTCGTCGCTGAGCTCGGGGTGGAACGCGATGACAAACAGGTGTCCCTCGCGCGCGGCGACCGGGTGGCCGTCGACGTCGGCGAGGATCTCCACCCCGGGCCCCGCGTCCTCGATCCACGGCGCGCGGATGAACACCGCGCGCACCGGGGGCCCCTCGATGTCTGGGAACTCCAGGTCGGCCTCGAACGAGCGGACCTGCCGCCCGAACGCGTTGCGCCGGGCCGTGATGTCCATGATCTGCAGGTGCTCGCGGTCGAGCATGATCAGCCCCGCGCAGGTGCCGAACACCGGCGCGCCCGACGCGGCGAACGCGCGCAGCGGCTCGGCGAGACCCTCACGCTCGATCCCGAGGGTCATCGTCGTCGATTCCCCGCCGGGCATCACGAGTCCGTCGAGCCCGTCGAGGTCCGCGGGCACGCGGACCTCCCGGACGTCAGCGCCCAGCTCCTCGAGGACCCGGGCGTGTGCTGCGAAGTCGCCCTGGAGGGCGAGGACGCCGACCGTCACCAACCGCGGCCGGCGAGCAGCTCGGTGTCGTCGAGCTTGCGCGCCTCGAGGCTCTGCATCGCCTGGCCGAGCCCCTCGGACGCCGCCGCGACACGCGCCGGATCGGCGTAGTGCGTCGTGGCCTCGACGATCGCGCGGGCCCGGGTCGCCGGGTCCTCGCTCTTGAAGATGCCCGAGCCGACGAAGACGGCCTGCGCGCCGAGCTGCATGACCAGCGAGGCGTCCGCGGGGGTCGCGATGCCGCCCGCGCAGAACATCGGGACGGGCAGCGTGCCCTCCTGCGCGGTCTTCCGCACGAGGTCATACGGCGCCTGAAGCTCCTTGGCCGCCACGAACAGCTCGGCCTCGTCGAGCATCGTCAGCCGGCGGATGGCGCCGGTGATCTCGCGCAGGTGACGGACGGCCTCGACGATGTCGCCGGTCCCCGCCTCGCCCTTGCTGCGGATCATGCACGCGCCCTCACCGATGCGCCGCAGCGCCTCGCCGAGGTTCGTCGCGCCGCAGACGAACGGAATCTTGAACGCCCACTTGTCGATGTGGTGCGCGTGGTCTGCCGGGGTCAGGACCTCGGACTCGTCGATGAAGTCGACCTGCAGCGACTCGAGCACCTGGGCCTCGGCGAAGTGGCCGATCCGGGCCTTGGCCATCACCGGGATGGTCACGGCCTCCTGGATGCCCTTGATCATCGCGGGGTCGCTCATGCGCGCGACGCCGCCGTCGCGGCGGATGTCCGCGGGTACGCGCTCCAGCGCCATGACGGCCGAGGCGCCGGCGTCCTCGGCGATCTTCGCCTCGTCGGCGTTGACGACGTCCATGATGACGCCGCCCTTCAGCATCTCGGCCAGGCCGACCTTCACCCGGAACGTCGCTTCGTCTCGCATCACGCCCAGTCTACGACGACCCGGCGAAAAACGACTACTTCAGGCGATAGGCCTTGATGCGATCCTCATACCCTTCCGCATCGCGGGAATACACCCCGTACGCGAGCGCCTGGATGAGGGACAGCAGCGCGGTGTGCGAGCGCACGTACGCGGGGCTGTCGGACGAGTAGTACAGCGTGGTGTTCGCCAGCTTCGCGACGTCGGACAGCGTCGCGTCGACGATCGCCAGCGTGCGCGCCTTGCGGTGGCGGGCGAGCTTCATCGCGCGAACCACCAGCGGGTGCGGGCGCCCGGCGGACAGGGCGATCACGAGGGTCTGGTCGTCGATGCGGCTCAGCCTGGACAGCGCTTCCTGCGACGGGCTGGCGACGACCTCGGCGCGGAGGTCGAGCAGCATCAGCAGGTGCCGCATGTACGAGGCGAAGAACGCCATCTGATCGGTGCCCGCGACGATGAGCTTCTGGGCGCCGGCGATCTGGTCGATGGCCTGCTCGACCTCGGAGCGCGACACGCGCCGCGCGGTCTCCTCGATGTTCGCGTGATCGGCGGCCAGCGAGGTTTCGAACTCATTGCGGTCCAGCGCGAAGAGCGGCTCGCCGGAGCCGAGCGGCGCGGCGGCCGGCTGCGTGTGGCTGCGGCGGTACTCCTCGCGCGCCGACTGCTGCAGCTCGGGGTAGCCCTCGAAGCCGAGCGCCTGGCTGAAGCGCACGACGGTCGAACTCGACGTGTTCGCGCGACGAGCGAGCTCCTCGGCGGTCTGGAACGCCACCTCGTCGAGGTGGTCGACGATGTACTGGGCGACGTCCTTCTGCGACCGTGAGAAGTCGTCGAACCGCGCCTGGATGTACGCGGACAGGGACTCGGGTGCGGTGGCGCCTGCGGGCGCGGGGGTCGGAACGGCGGCGGCTCTCTTCATGGGCGGCAACCTGTTTCGACAGGGTGGGCACCGTGTCCTTCCGGCGTTCTGTGAACTGGACCGCGAGGCCGGAGATTCAGGGGCCGAAGCGGCCGGGTCCCTCGCCGCGGGCGCGGAGCATCGCGCGGTGCGCCTCGGTGAGGACGCGGTCGGGCTCCAGTTCGCCGCCGGCGACGACGACCAGGCCGACGCTGACGCTCATCTGGTGCTCGGTCTCCCCCGCAAGCAGCGGGCGCTCGAAGCCTTCGAGGACGCGCTCGGCGACGACCAGCGCCTCGTCGTCGTTCGTGAGCTCCTCGCAGACCATCACGAACTCGTCGCCGCCCGCCCGAGCGACCGTGTCGCCCGCGCGCACGAGCTCGGACAGCCGGACGGCCGCGGCCTGCAGGATCCCGTCGCCGGCCTCGCGGCCGTGGCGGCGGTTGAACGCGCGCATCCCGTCGAGGTCGACGGAGAGCACGGCCAGGCTGTCCTCTCGCGGCCGGCGGCGCCGGACGAGGGCGACGCGCAGGCGGTCGCGGAGCAGCACCCCGTTGGGGAGGCCCGTCAACTCGTCGCGCAACAGCTCGTCAGCCGGTTGGGACTCCATGTCTCCATCCATCGGCAGAATGAGCCTCGGAGCGTAGTGCCGCACGCGGCGGCGCGCGACGGTGTCTCGTGTCAGGCGCGGACGTCGACGTGCTGCGGAGGCGACACGAGGAGCGGTTCCGGGGCCGACTGCGCCGGGATCGCCTCGATCGACTGCAGCGCGTCGCGGGCGTGCTCGAGCTGCGGGAGGTCCACGAGCCCGTGCTCGGCGGGCAGCTGCTGCATCACCTGGGCCAGCTGCAGCATCTTGGTGCTGGTGATCGCGTCCACGGGGTCAGTATCGGATATCGCCCGCGTGACGGCCAGCTTTCTGGACGAACAGGCGAGGCGTCTCAACCGTAGACATCGATCAGCCCGCCGCCGTTGAGCAGGATGGGTCGCTGGGGGCCGCCTTGGGCCTCGATCACGTCGAGCTGGCGCTGCAGCTCGGCGGCCTGGTCGGCCGGGATGGCGCCGCCGCCGGACGCCATGAGCTCGCGCATCAGGGCGTTGATCTGGAGCATCCTGCTGGTGGAGATCAGGTCCACGGGGCTACATGTAGCCGGGCGGAAAGCGCGAGGTATGGATCCTGGACGGATGGTCCGTGGGGTCCCGGCCCCATTCTGGCTGTCTCAGTTGCAGCGGGCAGGTGCGCTGGTCGGCGTCCGGACGCAGAGGTCGCGGCGCGCGGGCGACGCCCGCCGCCGGACCCGCAGCTCGGCGAACTTGCCGATCGTCCCCGCCACGGTCACCCGAATCCGCACGCGCGTGCCGGAGCGCAGCGCCCGTTCGAGGACCCGCAGGCGCACGGTGTCCGCGCGCTTCAGCGTGCGCGGCACGATCCGTCGCGGACAGCCCTTCCCGACGCATCGGGCGTCGATCCGCGCACCCGCCGGCGCGGTCACGCTCACGACGCGCAGCCTCGCGCCGCGGGGCGTGACCCGGCCCACGAAGCGCACGCGCGGGAACGGCCGCAGGCGCGGTGTGACCCCGGCCGCACCGATCTGGGGCGCGGCCGCGACGGTGACCGCGCCGTAGATGTCGGTGACCTGCAGGCGCACGGTCCTCCCGGCGACCTGACCGGCGGGCAGGGTCACCGACGCCGCGGTGCCGTCGTCGAACCCGTCGCCGTCGGTGTCCCAGGTGCGCGTCATGGGATCGCCGTCGGGATCGGTGGACGCATCGATGAACGTGACGTCCTGACCTGGGGAGGGCGCGGACGGGGACAGCGTGATCGCCGCGACCGGTGCGCCGTTGACGACGGTGACGCTGACGGTCGTCGTCTCGTCACGGCCGAACGGCTCGCGGGTGCTCAGCGACACCGTGTGGGGCCCGGCGGTCGTGAACCGGTGGCGGAAGGGCGACACGCTCCCGCGGTCGGTCCGCGACGCCCCGTCGTCGGTCCGCCAGACCCAGGTGCAGAACGAGCACCGGGACGTCGCCCGGAACGTGATCTCCTGGCCCGGCCGTGGCTGGGCGGGCTCAAAGGCGAACTGCGGGGGCGCGGCCTGCGCGGACGCAGGCACGAGCGCCGCGGCCATCAGGCAGGCGGCCGCGAGTGCGCGGCCCGCTATCGAGCTCCCCCTCGTCATGTGCGTCACGAATCGTTCCCGCTGCGTCGTCGCGCCAATCCCTCGGCGGCGTGGTCGAGACGGGCGGTCCGGTGCCCGGGGTCGGGAGCCTCATCCGCGGAGAGGCCATGGCAGCACGCGCGTGCCGAAGACGCGGATCGTGGCGCGTGCAGTGGCGGTTTCACCGCTCCGCGTGCCGGTGACCGTGAGCTGCAGCTGCACGCCCCGGCGCGTGCGGCGGATGTGACGCCACGCCGACGGCGTCAGACGGAGTGACAGCCACGCTGTGCCCCGGTTGTCGGCGGCGCCGGCGGCTGACATGCGCACCCGCCGTTTGCCGACCGTGCCCTGCACCGTCGCCGTGAGCATTGCGCGAGCAGCGCTGGACACCCGGACGCGCAAGATGCCGCGGCGGATCCCGGGCCGCGCGCTGACGCCGACGGACAGCGCCGGCGGCGTGAAGGGGGCGACCTGCCCGCTGGTCAGGATCAGATGCGCGGGGGCCGGCGCTGGCTCGGCCTCACAGTCACGAAGGATGTCCGCGCCCGCATCAACGTCCGCACGGTCGTCGCCGGCTCCGCATTCCACACGATCGATGAAGCTGTCGCGCGCGAACAGGCGATCTGGGCCGCCCTCACCGTCGAGGACGTCGAACCCCGGGCCCCCGATGATGCGATCACCGCCCTCGCCGCCGACGAGGACGTTGTCGGCATCGCTGCCGGTCAGCGCGTCCTCGCCCGCGCCGCCGTACGCGTCCTCGACACCAACGAGGACGTCATCTTCACCGCTCTGACCGCCGCGGCCCGCGAGCGCGTGTAGGTCGACCACGACGGCGGTGTCACGCGCGTCGTACGCGACGGTGTCGAATCCGTCTCCGCCGTTGATCGTGTCCGTCCCGTCGAGCACCGGTCCCTGGTCAAAGACGTCGGCATGGTCGCCCCCGGACATGGAGTCTGCCCCGGGCCCGCCGTCGAGCAGGTCGTCTTCCTGGTCGTCGTTGTTGACTGAGCTCGTGCTCTCATCGCCCACGAGGGTGTCCGCGTCCTCGTCGCCGAAGAGGTTGTCGGCGCCCAGGCCTCCCGTGATCGTGTCTGCGCCAGGGCCTCCGCGCACCGAGAGCGGCCGGCTCGTCCCGTCGCCGTCGAGGGTGTCGTCGCCGTCGCCGAGGTCGGCCGCCACGCCGGCATCGGAGGCCACAGTGCACGTGGCGGTCGTCGGGTTGGCGAGTGTGCACCCGGCGCCGACCGACAAGGGCGCGCCGGTTTCGGTCAGGCCGGTCGGCGTGACGGTGACGACATTGGCTTCGCCCGGCGCCGCGGTGTAAGAGATCGCGCCGTCGGCGACCCGAACGGTTCCGGCCTGAGCCGGGACGACGCCGAGCAGCCAGGCTGCCGCGCAGCAGCAGAGTCCGTTCACCAGGCGCGACACGCCCTGGAGTATGGTCGGAGCTCGTTGCGGGCGCAAGGTGTGTTGACGGGCACCGCCTGACCTGGCGGTCTGCGTCGGCAGCTAACGGGCCCGGGCCCTGAGGGAGTCGCCTCGGCGCGCGTCGGACCCATGCGGAACACGCGAAGGCGCGTCGCCGGGGTAGTGGTGGTGGGCCGGCCCGGATTCGAACCGGGGTCTGACGGATTATGAGTCCGCTGCTCTAACCGCTGAGCTACCGGCCCGCGGCCAACCTACCGAGCGGATCTACTGAACCTGCTTGACCGCCGCGGTCAGTTCCTCGGCCGAGAACGCGCCCTCGAACCGCTCGACGACCTTGCCGTCGCGATCGATGACGAAGATCCACGGCTCCGTGGGCAGGCCCCACTCGCCCACCTGAGGGCGGAAGCCCTTGTTCACGTCGTTGTCGACGTAGATCTCCTGCTGGATGAAGTTCACGCCATCGCCGTTCTCGGCGCGGACCTGCTCGGCGATGTCGACGACCGGGCCGCAGACCTGGGTCTGGCAGAGCGCCGGGGTCGCGAACTGCAGGACGACAGGCTCCTTGCCCAGCACGTCCGAGAAGTTCGTGCGCAGCATCTCCTTGGGCGGCGGGACGCGCGTGGAGAGCTGCTCGAGGTCGCCGCCGACGTCGGCCTCGGTGAGCGTGTTGATGTCGATGGCGTCGTCGCCGACGTCCGGCACGCCGTTCTTCGCGCCGACCTTGAACTCGAACGACGACCCCATCTGCAGCTCGCCGTCGACCTCGGCCACCGCGAACATGACGCGCGACCCGCGACGCTCGAAGGGCACCTCGGCGACCCAGATCGTGTCGCCTCCCTCCAGGTCGGCGGCCGCCTGGGCACTGCGGTACTGCGGCTTGACGTCGACCGATTCCTTGCGCGCGACGTACGGGCCCTGGACGTCGCTCCCGTCGGGGCGCGCGCTGTAGACGGCGGCGCTCGTCGCATCGACCTGCTTGCGGGCGACGTCGAAGAGCGCGAAGCCGACGCGGTTGTCCCCCACGCGCATCACCGAGGTGCTCGGCGCGAAGACCGGGCCCTCCGGGAGGTCAGCGGCGAAGGTGTCGACCTGTTGGCCGTTGCCCTCCGGGAAGTCGGCGGGCTCGGCGGTCGCGGTCTGCGCGGTGGTCGCGGCGCTGTCGCCGTCGTCCGATCCCCCACAGCCCGCGACGACGAGCACGCCGGCGATGAGCAGGCTGGCGAGCAGGGCGAGTCGCGTCACGATCGCGAGTGTAGGCGGTGGTGTGATGGGATACCGCCGCTTGGCACACGAGGACGGGAGACGGGTCATGGCGCAGCGTGCGGCGTTGGTCACGGGGGCATCGAGCGGGATCGGGCTGGCGATCGCCCGGATGCTGGGCGCCGAGGGCTACGGCCTGACGATCGCCGCGCGGCGGCCCGAGAAGCTCGAGGAGGCCGCCCAGTCCCTGCGCGACGAGGGCCTCGACCTCCAGGCGATTCCCGGCAACCTGGCCGACGAGGAGCACATCCAGTCGGTCGTCGCCGCGCATCGCGAGAAGTACGGGCGCCTCGACGTGCTGGTCAACAACGCGGGGGTCGGCGCCGGGCAGCCCGTCGGCGACATCACCGCGAAGCGGCTCGACCTCCAGCTCGACCTCAACCTGCGGTCGCTCGTGCTCTTCTACCGCGAGTCCGTCGGGATGCTGCGTGAGGCCGGCGCCGAGCACCGCAACGCGCTCGTCGTCAACACCGCGTCGATCTCCGGGAAGAGCGGCGAGGCGTGGCTGTCGGTCTACAGCGCCACCAAGCACGGCGTGGTGGGCTTCACCGAGGCGATGAACAAGGAGCTCGCGGGCGACGGGATCAAGTCGTGCGCGCTGTGCCCGGGCTTCGTCGACACCCCGATGACGGACTTCGTCAAGGGGGCGGTCCCCGCCGATCAGATGATCCGCCCGGAGGACATCGCGGAGGGCGTGCGGATGCTGCTGCGCGTCTCCCCCGGCTGCGTCGTCCCGGAGATCATCTTCCAGCAGCCCGGTGGCGGTCTGACGGGCCAGCCGGCGGCCTGAGCAGGGACACACCAGAAACAAGACTGGCGGACCGGGCCGTGCGGCTTTACCATGGCTCCGTGATCGTGGACACATTGACCACGCGCGGGCGGGGGCTCGGCGCGGCGGTCGCGACGGTCGTCGTGCTGCTGCTCGCGATTCCCGCGACGGCCAGCGCCGCGCTGTCCATCAACGTCAACCCCAGCAGCCCACGCCCGGGCGAGCCGGTCAGCATCAGCGCGTCCGGTTCCTGCGACGGCACCTGCTGGAGCTGGAGCTGGAAGGTCGGGTCGACCGTCGTCGACGCCGGCGGCGGATTCCCGGACCCGTACGTCTACGAGAACGGCTTCCCGACCACGGGCGAGCGGCGCGTGACGCTCAACTACTCCCGGCTGTCGTTCACCCCGCCGTACGAGTTCGAGGTGACGAAGACGTTCAACGTCGTGGCGAACCGCGCGCCGGTCGCGTCGTTCTCCTTCAACCCGACGGTGCCGATCATCAACCAGCTGGTGACGTTCACCGACACGTCGACGGACCCCGAGGGCGACACGCTGACCCGCGCGTGGGACACCGACAACGACGGCGCGTTCGACGACGGCGACGGCACGACGGCCAGCCGGAGCTTCCCGACGGCCGGAGCCCGCCAGGTGCGCCTGCGCGTCCGCGACGAGTACGGCGCGGAGACCATCTCCAGCCGCACGGTCACCGTCGCCAACGGGGGTCCGCAGATCACGCTCTCGGTCACCCCGACGACGGTGCCCACCGGGTCACCCGTGGCGTTCTCGGCCGCAGGCACCGACCCCGATGGCGGCGAGGTCACGTACGCGTGGGACCTCGACGGCGACGGTGTCTACAACGACTCCACCGCTGCGGTCCCGCCGGCGCGCTCCTATCCGCGGGCCCGGACGCTGAACATCAGCGTGCGCGTGACCGACGACGACGGGACCGACGTCTCGACCGGCCAGCGCGACCAGATCATCACCGTGACGAACCGGCTGCCCTCGGTGCCGACGATCGCCGCCGTGCCCGGATCGGCGGTTCCCGGCGACAGCGTCCAGCTGACCGCCACCGCGACCGACCCGGAGGGCACCGCGCTCACGTATGCGTGGGACCTGGACGACGACGGCGCGTTCGACGACGGCACCGGCGCGAGCCTGAACCGCACCATGCCGGCCTCGGGGCCCCTCACCGCGCAGGTCCGCGTGACCGACGCCGACAACGGCTCGGCGACCTCGTCGCGCTTCACGCTGAACCCGGCCAACCGCCCGCCCGTCGCGTCGTTCACGGTGTCCGATCCCAGCCCCGCGATCGGGCAGACGATCACGCTGACCGACACGTCGACCGACCCGGACGGCCAGACCCTGACGCGCACCTGGGATCTCGACGACGACGGCGAGTTCGACGACGGCACGGGCACGGCGCCCACCACGTCGTTCTCGACCCCCGGCGCCAAGACCATCCGCATGCGCGCGAGCGACGGCGCCGCGGGCGTCATCGCCAGCCGCACCGTGACCGTGCGCAACCTGACGCCGACCGGGACGCTGAGCGTGACGCCGAAGACTGTGCCCACCGGGACGCCCGTCTCGTTCTCGCTCACCGCGGCGGACCCCGACGGCGGCGCCGTGACGTACGCGTGGGACCTCGACGGCGACGGCGCGTACGACGACAGCACGAGCGCGACGCCGCCCGCGCAGTCCTACGCGCGGTCGGGGGCGCGGACCGTGGGTGTGCGGGTCACGGACACCGACGGCGACGCCGCCACCGCGACGCTGCAGCTGACCGACACCGTCACGGTGACCAACCGCGTGCCGAGCGTGCCGACGATCACGCCGGTCCCGGGCGTCGCCGTCCGCGGCCAGACCGTCCGCCTGACCGCCGCCGCGACCGACCCCGAAGGCACAGCGGTGACCTACGCGTGGGACCTCGACAACGACGGCGCATTCGACGACGGCACCGGCGCGAGCCTGGACCGCACGATGCCCGCCTCCGGCGTCCTCGCGGCCAAGGTCCGCGCCACCGACGCCGACAACGGAACGACCGACTCAGCGCCCTTCACCCTCACCGCGGGTAACCGGGCGCCGGTGGCGTCGTTCACCGCGAGCACCGCGACGCCGAAGATCGGGGACCCTGTCACGTTCGACGACACCTCGACGGATGCCGACGGCCAGGCGCTGACCCGTGCGTGGGACCTCGACGGCGACGGCGCCTTCGACGACGGCACCGGTGCGGGCGCGACGACATCCTTCCCCGTCGCCGGCGAGGTGATCGTGCGGCTGCGCGTCAGCGACGGCGTCGACTCGTCGGTCGCCACGCGCACGATCACCGTGAGCAACGTGACACCGACGGGCACGCTGACCGTGACGCCGAAGACCGTGCCCACCGGAACGCCCGTCTCGTTCTCGCTCACCGCGAGCGATCCCGACGGCGGTGCCGTCACGTATGCCTGGGACCTCGACGGCGACGGCGCGTACGACGACAGCACGAGCGCGGCGCCGGCGGCCCGGTCATACGCCCGGTCGGGCGTGCGGACCGTCGGGGTGCGAATCACGGACACCGACGGCGACGCCGCCACCGCGACGCTGCAGCTGACCGACACCGTCACGGTGACCAACCGCGTGCCGAGCGTGCCGACGATCACGCCGGTCCCGGGCGTCGCCGTCCGCGGCCAGACCGTCCGCCTGACCGCCGCCGCGACCGACCCCGAAGGCACAGCGGTGACCTACGCGTGGGACCTCGACAACGACGGCGCATTCGACGACGGCACCGGCGCGAGCCTGGACCGCACGATGCCCGCCTCCGGCGTCCTCGCGGCCAAGGTCCGCGCCACCGACGCCGACAACGGAACGACCGACTCAGCGCCCTTCACCCTCACCGCGGGTAACCGGGCGCCGGTGGCGTCGTTCACCGCGAGCACCGCGACGCCGAAGATCGGGGACCCTGTCACGTTCGACGACACCTCGACGGATGCCGACGGCCAGGCGCTGACCCGTGCGTGGGACCTCGACGGCGACGGCGCCTTCGACGACGGCACCGGTGCGGGCGCGACGACATCCTTCCCCGTCGCCGGCGAGGTGATCGTGCGGCTGCGCGTCAGCGACGGCGTCGACTCGTCGGTCGCCACGCGCACGATCACCGTCACCGGACCGGGATCTGTCGACCCCCCGGTCGAGGAGCCGCTTCCGACGCCCGTGACCGACCCCGTCGTCATCGCCGCCGGCACCCCGTTCGTCTCCGACCCGGCGCCCGCGCCCGCGCCGGCCCCGACGCCCGCCGGGACCAAGCCCTCCACCACCCGTGAGAAGACCGCCCCGCTGCGCCTGCTGCGCCCGTTCCCGCGCGTGCGGATCCAGGGGAACCTGACGCGGCGCGGCGCGCGCTTCACCCGGATCACGGTCACCGCGCCGCGCGGCACCCGGGTGCGCGCCGACTGCTCGGGCCGTGGCTGCCCGCGCAAGCGCGTCACGAAGACGACCGGCCGCAGCGGCGTCATCCGCCTCACGCCGATGCTCGGATCGTTCCGCGCGGGGGCCACGATCACGATCCGGGCCACGCGGGCCGGCGCGATCGGCAAGTACACGCAGATCGTGGTCCGCCGGGGCAAGGCGCCGCGACGCATCGACCGGTGTCTGCGACCCGGAGCGACCGTTCCGACCCGCTGTCCGGCAAACTGAA
Source organism: Solirubrobacteraceae bacterium (assembly GCA_016463765.1). GTDB lineage: Bacteria > Actinomycetota > Thermoleophilia > Solirubrobacterales > Solirubrobacteraceae > Svornostia. The sequence continues at coordinate 28,545 of JAEMQS010000034.1, forward strand.
CACCGTGCCGGTCACCCCCCTTGCCGCCGCGGCGCTCGTCGCCATCTGTTTCGCCCTGCCGTTCGGCGTTGCGGCGCTGTTCGACGACGGCCCGCAGCCGCAACCGGTGGCAGTCTCCCGGCCGGCGGTCGAGGTCGTCGAGGACGAGGCGCCCACCGACGTCCGTATCTCCACGCTCGACCGCGCGCCACGCCTGCCCGCCCTGCGCAACCCGATCGAGCCGGACGAGCCCGCCCCCGCGCCCGCAGCGTCGGCGCCTGCGGCCGACGAACCGGCCGCGGCCGCCCCGGCACCGACCCCTGCGCCCGCTCCCGCACCGGCCCCCGCGCCGGCGCCGAGCTCCGGTGGCGGCGGCTCGAATGGTGGGAGCTTTGATTCCGGTGGCTCCGGCGGGAGTGGTAGTTCTGACAGCTTCGATTCGACTCGCTGAGCGCCCATGACGCCTGATTCCCCGCCCACGCCGCTTCCTGACGGCTACGACCTCCTCGCCGCCGACGGTGAGCGCGCCGGCCTCGCCGACGTCGTCCGTGTGCGCCGCCAGGCCGACGGTGAGGAGCTCACGCTCGCCGTCCTGACGCCGCTGGTCAGCGGCGACGAGCGGTTCGTCGGCTACGTCCTGGCCGTCGCCGACCGGCTGCGTCACATCGAGCATCCCGGCGTCGCGACCGTCGTCGACTCCGGCCAGACCGACGGGCGCGCGTGGGTGCTCTCCGCCACGCCGGCCGGGCGCACGGTGCGCAGCATCCTCGAGGACGGGACGATCGAGCCGACGCGGGCGCTCGACCTCTTCGAGCCGCTGGCGCGGGCGCTGCGTGCCGCGTCGGACTTCGGGCTGCACCATCGCGACCTCGACGCGGGCAACGTCCTCATCACCGCGGACGATCGCGCGGTGCTGCTGGAGGCCGCGTTCATCGACCCGCTCGCGATCCCGTTCGCCCGCGACACCCGCCCGGACCTGCTCACGTACGTCCCGCCGGAGCGCCTGCGAGCCGCGGCGCCCGACCCGCGGGCCGACGTCCACCTGCTGGGCGGCCTGCTGCTGACGGCGCTCACCGGCCACCCGCCGGGCTCCCACGCCGACCTGGTCCTGCGCGATCGCGACCGGGTGGGCGCGGTCCCCGAGGAACTCGATCTCGTGCTGTGGCGGGCTCTGGCCGCCGACCCGCTGCAGCGCCCGGCGACGCCCCGCGACTTCTTCCACCAGGCCCGCCGTGCACTGGGCGGCGAGGCGCCGGAGCGCTTCATCCGCCAGCCGCAGCCCTCGGTCTCGGGCAATCCGGTCGCGTCGACGGACATCGTCCGCTGGGGCGGCTCAGGGAACGTCGCGAGCACGCTCCGCGGGCCGCAGAACCTCGTCAGCCGCGTCTCGTCGAGCGTGTCGGGCTGGTCGACGTCGGCAGGCCGCGTCGTCCGCGACGCCGGAGGCAGCATCAGCGGCTTCATCAGCCGGCTGCGACCAGGCGGGTCACGCACCGGGTACAGCGAGGCCGAGCGGCCGCCCGCCGCGCCGCGGACCCCGACGGCCACGCGTGCCGCCGGCGAGCTCGAAGCCCCCGCTGACGATGCGGACCCTCACCCGGCCGGTTCTGCCTCGGCGCGCGCCGCCAACGGCGCCGCGCCTCCCGCGTCCGACCCCGCTGCGCGCCTGGGCGCCGCGGCTGAACGACTCCGTCGCGCCACGCCGCCGCCCGCCGGCACGGCCGTGGCACCGGTGGCGGTCGCCAGTGCGCCCGCGGCCGCGCCGCCGGTCGACCAACCCGTCCGTGCGCCCGAGCCCGACGAGACCGAACCCGAGCCTGAGTGGCCGTCGACCGACCCCGCCGTCCGGCTGCGCGCCGAGCGCGCACGGCGGCGCCGGTCGCTGCTCGTCGGCGTCGCCGCCGTCGCAGCCCTGGCGGCCGGGACGGGCGTCGTCGTCGCGACCAGCGGCGACGACACCCCCACCCAGCAGGCGCCCGAGGCCGAGCGCACCGCGCAGGGCCCCATCGCACTGACCCATCCGCCGCAGTGGCAGACCGTCGATCCGGTCCCGCCCGTCCTCGGCGTCGCCCTCCAGGACCCCGTCGCGCTGGAGCCGCGCGGGATAACGGGCTTCGTGCCCGGGTCCGCCACGCTCGTCGCGGGAACGTTCCCCGAGACGGACGCCACGCTGCTGCCGCCCGGGCTCGCCGACGAGCTCGAGCAGCCGCCCCAGCCGGAGGCGATCCGGGTCGGGGACCTCGAGGGGTATCGCTACCGCGGCCTCGCGCGCGCCGGCGACGCGGGCGGCGTCGTCGACCTGTACGTCTTCGGGACCGACCGGGGGACGCTCGCGGTCAGCTGCTTTACCGGGGTGGAGATCTCCGCCGCGCTCCGGCGCCAGTGCGGCGCCATCGCCGGCTCGCTGCAGGCCGAGGGCGTCGCCCCCGCCACGCTCGGCCCGTCGGCCGAGTACGGCCGGGCGCTGCGCCGCACCATCGACCGCCTCAACCGCGACCGCGACACGCTGCGCACCGAACTGCGCGCGGCGCGCACGCCGCGCGGGCAGTCCCGGCTGTCGGACCGCCTCGCCGGGGTCTACCGCCAGTCGGCAGGCCGGCTCGCGGCGATCGAGGCGCCGGCCGCCGTCGACGGCGAGCACCAGGCCATCGTCCGCCAGATGCGGCTGGTCGCCAACAGCTATGACCGCCTGGCGGCCGCGGCCCGCGCCGACAACCGCTCGGCGTTCAACCGGGCACGAGATCAGGTGCGCGGTCGCGAAGCGCAGCTCGACGCGCTGCTTCGCGGGCTGCGCGACGACGGCTACCGCCTGGACTGACGGGCGCCGTGGCCGACTCGTGCAGCCAGTCGCTGCCGGTGTCCGCCGCCTCGCGGGCGCGCCGGTCGCGCGCCAGCGCCTGGTGCTCGGTGCGCACGGCACCGAGATTGACGGCGTCGCGCTCGTGACGCTCGCGGCGCAGCGCACGGTGCTCGGCGACCGCGGCGCGCAGGTCGACATGCTCGTCGGCGAGCAGGCTCGCTTGCAGCGTGGCGATCAGCGTCGTGAGCTCGCGATCGGTGACCACGCGCGACTGCCCCTGCGCCACCCCGCAGAACTGGTCCCACGCACGGGCGAAGCGGTTGGCGTCCGTCCGGACCCCGCGCCGGTGCACGGCCAGCATCGGGCAGACCCCGGCGCCCCCGGCGACATAGGCGCCCGCGACGATCGTCTCCTCCTGGACGCCGTCCAGCATCGCGGTCCGCGCGTCACGCGGCAGCGCGTTGACCGCGATGCGCAAGCGCTCGGTCCGGGTCCTTCCCATACTCTTGCGTCCGGTCATGGGCCGGTCGCACGGTACGGCGGTACGTCGCGACGGACAAGGCTCACCCTCCCCATGAAGGAGATCTTGCAATGAAGCTCGGGGTCAACATCGGTTACTGGGGCCTCGGTCTCACGAGCGCCGATCAGCTGGAGATCGTGCAGGAGGCCGAGCGGCTCGGCTACGACAGCGTGTGGGCCGCAGAGGCCTACGGGTCGGACACCGCGACCGTGCTGGCGTGGCTGGCGGCGCAGACGTCGACGATCAAGGTCGGCTCGGCGATCTTCCAGATGCCCGCCCGCTCGGCGGCCATGACCGCGATGACGGCGGCGACGCTCGACCAGCTCTCCGACGGCCGGATGCTGCTGGGCATCGGCTCCTCGGGCCCGCAGGTCGCCGAGGGCTGGCACGGCCAGCGCTTCGCCAAGCAGCTGGCGCGCACGCGCGACTACGTGGCGGTCATCCGCATGGCGCTGGCGCGCGAGCGGGTCCAGTACGAGGGCGAGACGCTCACGCTGCCGCTGCCCGACGGGCCCGGCAAGGCGCTGAAGCTCACGATCGCGCCGGTGCAGGAGCGCATCCCGATCCTGCTCGCGGCGATCGGCCCGAAGAACACGGCGCTGGCGGGCGAGATCGCCGACGGCTGGCTGCCGATGCTGCTCTCCCCCGAGCACCTGCCCGAGCTGTCCAAGAGCCTCGAGGAGGGCGCTGCGAAGGCGGGTCGCTCGCTCGACGGGTTCCGCATCACGCCGAGCGTGTCGGTGCTCGTCAGCGACGACGTCGAGACCGCGCGCAACGCGATGCGGCCGTTCGTCGGCCTGTACGTCGGCGGCATGGGCTCGCGCGACAAGAACTTCTACAACCAGCTCATGCAGCGCTACGGCTACGAGGCCGCCGCCAAGGAGGTCCAGGACCTCTACCTCGAGGGCAAGAAGGAAGAGGCCTGCGCGGCCATCCCGGGCGAGTTCCTCGATCAGGTGACGCTGTGCGGCACCGAGGACGTCGTCCGCGACCGCATCAGGGTCTACCGCGAGGCGGGCGTGCACACGCTGAACCTCACCCCGATGGCGTTCGACAAGGAGAGCCGTCTCCAGCAGCTGCGCACGGTCGCGCGGCTCGCCGAGGAGGCCGCGTAGCCGCATGGCGCGGGTCCTGCTCGGGGCGTTCGGCGACCCCGGCCACGTCTTTCCCCTGATGGCCCTCGGCCGCGCGCTGCGCGGCCGCGGTCACGACGTGGCCATCCACACCGCGGTGAAGTGGCGCGAGCATGCCGAGCGCGAGGGGTTCCGGTTCTTCGTGGCGCCCGAGTACGGGCCTGAGCTGACCAACGGCGTGCCGATGAAGCCCTACCAGGCGGTCGCCACCGTCACGGGGCAGGCCGGCGAGGTCGTCGAGGAGTTCGGGCCGGACATCGTGGTCGCCGACATCCTGACGCTCGCCCCGGCGCTGGCCGGTGAGCTCGCGGGGCTGCCCGTCGCCACGCTGGTCCCCCACGTCTACCCCGACCCGCTCGACGGCTGGCCGCCGTACTCGCTGGGCGCACGTCTCCCCCGCACCGCCGCGGGCCGCGCGCTGTGGCGCCGGACGCGGCCGACGCTCGACGCCGGCCTGGACCGCGGGATGCGCGAGTGCAACGAGACGCGCGAGATGGTCGGGCTGCCGCCGCGGATGTGGGTGCACAACGGGCAGAGCCCCGAGCTCGTCATGGTCGCGACGATGCCGCAGCTCGAGTACCCGCGGGTGTGGCGTGACCATGTCCACGTCGTCGGGCCGCTGCTGTGGGAGCCGCCCGCCGAGGAGATCGAACTGCCGCCGGGCGACGCGCCGCTCGTGCTGGTCGCGCCGTCGACGTCGCAGGACCTGCGCCATCGGCTGCTGCGCGCGGCCGTCGAGGGTCTGGGCGACCTGCCGATCCGGGTCCTGGCGACGTGGAACCGGCGGCCGCTGAAGGACCGGATCGACGTGCCGGACAACACGCGGCTGGTCGAGTGGGTCTCCTACGCGCGGACGATGCCGCACTGCGACGTCGTCGTCTGCCACGCCGGCCACGGCACCGTGGTGCGCGCCCTGGCGTCGGGGTGCCGGCTGGTCGCGGTCCCCGCGGGTGGGGACATGAACGAGAACGCGGCGCGGATCGACTGGGCGGGCGTCGGCGTGCGCCTGCCGCGGCGTGCGACCAACCCGCGCGCCGTCGGTCTGGCGGTCGGCCGGGCGCTGAACCGGCCCGGCATCGCGGCGCGGGTCGCCGAGGCGCAGGCGTGGGCGGCGGCCAACGACGGCGGCGAGCGCGCGGTCGACATCCTGGAAGCGCACCTCGAGCGCCGGTCGCCGACCCGGGTCGCGGGCGCGGCGTAACCGGGTTCGGACCGCCGGGTCGCGGTCTACGATCGTGGGGTGGTTGCTCGCGCACGGATCGTCGCCGGCCTGGTGACGCTCGCGCTCACGCCGGTCGTCCCCGGCGCCGCTGTGTCCGCCTTCGCGGCGTCGACGTTCACCGTGCCCGCCGGGCCCCTGCGCCCCGGGCAGGACGTGACGTTCACGGCCACGGTCCCCTGCGCCGCGCCGGTGGTCTGCTCATGGGCGACCGCCGACGGCGGGGCGCTCGCCGACGGCGCGGTGTTCACGCACCGGTTCGCGGCGGTCGGGACGACGAACGTCACGCTCACGGTGGACCCCGATCCAGGGGTCGCCGGGGACGAGACGAGCGAGACCGAGCCGGTCGCCGTCGTCGCCAACCGCCCGCCGACCGGGACGATCCGCGTCGTGCCGTCGGTGCCGGTCGCCGGTCAGGCCGTGCAGCTGACCGTCGACGCCGCGGACGCCGACGGCGATGCCGTCACGTACGCGTGGGACGTCAACGAGGACGGTGTGATCGACAGCGGGCGGCCGACGGCGTCGTTCACCCAGCCATTTGCGGGCGTGCGCACGGTCCGCGTGACACTCAGCGACGGGTACGGCGGATCGACCCTCGTCGCGCAGATCGTGCGCGTGACGGCGTTCCCGTTCGCCGCGTTCGGCGCCCAGCCCGCCGCGCCCGTCGCCGGGGAGCTCGTGACCTTCACGTCGACCTCCCAGGACCCCGACGGTCCACTGACCGAGGAGCTCTGGGACCTCGACGGGGACGCCGTCTACGGCGACGCGGCCGGACCGGTCGCTCAGCGTGCGTTCCCGGTCCCCGGCGTGTTCACGGTGTCGCTGCGCGCCCGCGACGCCGACGGGGTGGCGAGCTTCGCGTTCCGGGACATTCCGGTGAGGGCCTCGCCGGCGCCGGCGCCCGTTGCCGCGGCGGTGACCGCAGCACCGCCGAGCACGCCGACCCAAGCGCGTCTGACCCGGATCCGGCCGTTCCCGGTGCTGACGATCGCAGGCAGCTTCAACCGCCGGGGAGCCCGGTTCTCGCGCTTCACGGTGGCCGCGCCGAAGGCGGCACGGGCGGAGATCACGTGCTCGGGCCGGGGCTGTCGCTTCGCGCGCCGCACCTTCGCTCCGGGCCGCATCCGTGCGCTGGAGGGGCGGCGCCTGCGCCCGGGCGCGCGGATCACGGTGCGGGTCACCCGTCCCGGGTTCATCGGCAAGTACACGAGCATCGTCGTGCGGCGCGGCCAGCCGCCCCGACGGACCGACCGCTGCATCCGCCCCACGAGCAGGAAGCCGAGCGCATGCCCCGCGGCCTGATCGCGTTCCTCGACCGCCCCTGGGGCGTCGCCCTCGCGCTGCTGGGGGCGTTCGTCCTGCCGCTGCTGCTCGCCGATCTCCTGGGCGGCGGCGATCCGCCGCGCAGCGTCGCCCTGGTGACGACGGTCGACGCCAAGAGGACCGACGCTCCGCCGGCACCGGAGACCGCGGCGATCCCCGACCTGCGCCCCACCCGCGCGCTGCCGCGCCTGGCACCCGCAGCCGGGGGCGCCGCCGCACCCGCTGCCGCCGCGCCCGCCCCCGCGGCGCCGGCGACCGAAGACGCGGCGCCCGAAGACGACACGCCCGCGGCCCCGACGGCCGGCCCGGCCTCGGCACCCGCCCCATCCCCGGCGCCACAACGAGCGCCAGCCCCAGCGCCGTCATCCGGTGGCGGCGGCGGGACCGGGTCGTTCGAGAACAGCGGCACCGGCAGCGGATCGTTCGAGGACAGCGACTGACGCATGGCCCGCGCCGTCGAACAGTCCGCCGCCGCACCCGGCCGCGATGTCGCCGACCTCGTCGACGCGGCCCTGCGCGCTCGCGGCATCCTCACGCCCGAGGACGCCTGCGCGCTGCTCGCCCCGCTCCCCGCCGCGATCCAGACTGCGCGCGATGCCGGGTCCATCCTGCGGTTGCCCCGCGGCACGAATCGCGAGACCCGCGCGGTGCTGGCGGCGCTCGGCCTGGCAGCGCCGCCACGCGCGCGGGCAGGCGAGCCGATGCCGTTCCGCGCCCCGGAGCTGGGGCCCGACGCCGCGCCGACGCCGGCGTCCGACGTCTACGCCGTCGCCGGTCTCATCCGCACCGCCGTGACGGGCCATGAGCCGCCGCCGTGGACGCTCGCGAATCTCGCGGCCACCGCCGACGCACCGGCGCTGTCGGGCGCGTTCGGCGCGGTGCTGTGGGACGCACTGGCCGACGACCCCGCGCAGCGCCCCTCGTCACTCCAGGCGCTGCTCGACGACGCCACCCGAGCGCTCACCGCCCCAGCGCCCGCCCCCGACG
>JAEMQS010000232.1 GCA_016463765.1 Solirubrobacteraceae bacterium
CGCATGACCCGCGCGCCCAAGAACTAAGTGCCGGTTCCGAGAAGGTTTGACCGGCGCCCGCCAGAGCGGGACCAGACCAGGATCAACGAGCGCATCCGTGTGCCCGAGGTCCGTCTGATCGACGAGTCCGGCAAGCAGGTCGGCGTCATGAAGACCGAGAAGGCCCTGTCGTACGCGCAGAGCCGGGATCTCGACCTCGTCGAGGTCGCGCCCGAGGCGCGCCCGCCGGTGTGCCGCGTCCTGGACTACTCGAAGTACAAGTACGAGCAGGCGCAGAAGGCCAAGGCGGCCCGCAAGCACCAGACGAGCATCAACGTCCGCGAGATCAAGTTCCGGCCGAAGATCGCCGAGCACGACTACGCGACGAAGAAGGGCCACGTCGAGCGCTTCCTGCGTCACAAGGACAAGGTCAAGGTCACGATCATGTTCCGCGGGCGCGAGGTCACGCACCCCGAGCGCGGGACGATGATCCTCGAGCGTCTCGCCGAGGACCTCGCCGAGATCTGCCAGGTCGATCAGCGGCCGCAGCAGGACGGTCGCAACATGACGATGCTGCTCTCGCCGTCGAAGGCCGTGATCGCCGGGACCCTCGACGACGGCGGCGAGGCTGCCGATGGTGACGCGCCGGCCGCCGAGGTACTCGAGACCGAGACGCCGCAGGCCGAGGTCGCCGAGGTGGAGGAGACGACCGACGAGGCTGTCGAGGCTGAGGTCGAGGCCGACGAGCCGGAGGCCGCCCAGGCCGACGAACCCGTCGCCGAAGACGACGCTCCGGAGACCGAAGCAACTAAGGAATAGGCCGGGTCGCCGCCCTCCGGGCGAGCGATCACGGCTGTCGCCTTCGGACCTGCTTTACTGTTCCGTCCTCATGCCGAAGATGAAGTCTCACTCGGGCGCCAAGAAGCGCTTCAAGCTCACCGCCAAGGGCAAGGTCAAGGGCCGTCACGCCTTCACCAGCCACATCCTGGAGAAGAAGTCGCCCAAGCGGAAGCGCCGGCTCGGGAACGACGCCGTCCTCAGCGACCACGACACCCCGCGTGTGAAGAAGCTCCTGGGAGCGAAGAGCAAGTGACCCGCGTTAAGCGTTCCGTCCACGCGCGCAAGAAGCGCCGCGCGACCCTCGAGCGGGCCAAGGGCTACCGCGGCGAGGCGAACTCGAACTACAAGCGCGCCAAGGAAGCGGTCATGAAGGCCGACTCCTACGCGTACCGGGATCGGCGCAACAAGAAGCGCGATTTCCGCCGCCTGTGGATCACCCGCATCAACGCCGCCGCGCGTCAGAACGGGATGACCTACGGCACGTTCATCCATGGCCTGCAGCTGGCCGGTGTCGAGCTGGACCGCAAGGTCCTCGCGGACATCGCCGTGCGCGATCCTGAGACGTTCCGCCGATTTGTCGACGTCGCTCGCGAGGCGTCGGCTGCCTGATTGCGGCCGCATCACAGTCTCTCGGGCGTCGCTCCTTCGGGACCGGCGCCCTTTTTTTGTTCTGACACCGATCTGCCATGACCATCACCAGCCCCCACAACGCTAAGCTCAAGGAGGTTCGCGCCCTGCACCGGCGGCGCGAGCGCGACGACCGGGGCCGGTTCGTCGCCGAGGGCGAAGACCTGCTGGCAGCCGCCGACGCGGCGGGGTGGGAGCCGGTCCACCGGCTCGTCGCCGAGGGCAGCGGTCTGGTCGGCGAGGAGGTCGATCCCGATCTGCTCGGCGGCGTGTCGTCGCTGGGGTCCGGCAGCCGCATCGTCGGTGTCTACGAGACACGGTGGGCCCAGCCCGTCGGTCCGCTGTGCGTCGCGCTCTGGGGCGTGGGTGACCCCGGCAACGTCGGGACGGTCATCCGCAGCGCGCTGGCGTTCGGTGTGGCGTCGGTCGCGCTCGGCCCGCAGTGCGCCGACCCGTTCTCACCCAAGGCCGTTCGGGCGTCGATGGGCGCGATCTTTCAGGTGCCCGTCGCGCGGGTGACGTCCCTCGACGAGCTGCCGGGAGAGACGATCGGCCTGGCCGCCCGCGCCGGCGAGGAGCTGCGCGGCGACGCCGCGGATGGCCCGCGCACGCTCGTGATCGGCGCCGAACGGGCGGGCCTCGGCGCGGACGTCGAAGCCGCCTGCGACCGGCTGGCGCACATCCCGATCGCCTCGGAATCGCTCAACGCCGCGATGGCCGCGACCATCGCGCTCTACGAGGTCACCCGTCGACCATAGGATGGCGCCGCAATGGCCGTGACCGATCGCATCGACGAACTGCAGGCCGAGGCCCAGGAGGCCATCGCCGCCGCAGGCTCCACCGCCGAGCTGGAGGAGCTGCGGGTGCGGTTCCTCGGGCGCAAGGCCGAGCTGCCGAACCTCCTCCGGGGCGTGTCCGACCTGCCGCCGGCCGAGCGCGGCGCGGTGGGCAAGGCCGCGAACATGGCCCGGCAGGCGCT
>JAEMQS010000233.1 GCA_016463765.1 Solirubrobacteraceae bacterium
ACGCGCTGCTCACCGGCGAGGCCGGCCTGCGGATGTTCGACATCGACGGTGTCGGACCGCTCAGCGCGGACCAGATGCAGCAGGCGGCGGACGCCGGCGCGGTCTGGAACTTCATCGCGCGGCCCTAGACGGCCCGCCTGCACTAGCCTCCGCGACGCGGGTGGGTGGGTGCCCATCCGGTCCCTCCCGGCGTCGAAGGAACCCACATGGCGAAGATCAAGGTGCAGAACCCCATCGTCGAGCTCGACGGCGATGAGATGACCCGGATCATCTGGTCCTTCATCAAGGAGCAGCTGATCCTTCCGTACCTGGATGTGGACCTGAAGTACTACGACCTCGGCATGGAGAGCCGCGACGCGACCGAGGACCAGATCACGGTCGACGCCGCGAACGCCATCAAGGAGTACGGCGTCGGCGTGAAGTGCGCGACGATCACACCGGACGAGGCGCGCGTCGAGGAGTTCGGCCTGAAGGACATGTACCGCTCGCCGAACGGCACGATCCGCAACATCCTCGGCGGCGTCATCTTCCGCGAGCCGATCGTCATCTCGAACGTCCCGCGCCTCGTGCCCGGCTGGACGAAGCCGATCATCATCGGCCGCCACGCCTTCGGCGACCAGTACCGCGCCACGGACCTCGTCGTCCCGGGCGAGGGCAAGCTCACGCTGACGTACACGCCGACCAACGGCGACGAGCCCGTCGAGCTGCACGTCCACGACTTCCCCGGCGGCGGCATCGCGATGGCGATGTACAACCACGACGACTCGATCCGCGACTTCGCGCGCGCGTCGATGCGGTACGGCCTGGACCGCGGGTTCCCGGTCTACCTGAGCACGAAGAACACGATCATGAAGAAGTACGACGGCAGGTTTAAGGACCTGTTCGCCGAAGTCTTCGAGAACGAGTTCAAGGCCGACTTCGACGCCGCCGGCATCACGTACGAGCACCGGCTGATCGACGACATGGTCGCCGCCGCGCTGAAGTGGGAGGGCGGCTACGTCTGGGCGTGCAAGAACTACGACGGCGACGTGCAGTCCGACACGGTCGCGCAGGGCTTCGGCTCGCTCGGCCTCATGACGTCGGTGCTCATGACGCCGGACGGCAAGACGGTGGAGGCCGAGGCCGCGCACGGCACGGTCACGCGCCACTACCGCCAGCACCAGCAGGGCAAGCCCACCTCGACGAACCCGATCGCGTCGATCTTCGCGTGGACGCGCGGCCTGGCGGCTCGCGGCCGGATGGACGGCACCCCCGAGGTCACGGAGTTCGGCGAGACCCTCGAGCGGGTCTGCATCGAGACGGTCGAGAGCGGGCAGATGACGAAGGACCTCGCCCTGCTCATCGGGCCCGACCAGCCCTTCCTCACCACGCAGGAGTTCCTCGCCGCGATCGACGAGAACCTGCAGAAGGCGATGGGCTAGCGCCCGTCCCCCCGAATCAGAACGACACCCAGGAGACACGCTTCATGGCAAGTCCCGTCAACGTCACGGTGACCGGCGCCGCCGGCCAGATCGGCTACGCGCTGCTGTTCCGCATCGCGTCCGGCCAGCTGCTCGGTCCCGACACCCCCGTCAAGCTCAAGCTGCTCGAGATCGAGCCCGCGCTGAAGGCCGCCGAGGGCACCGCGCTCGAGCTCACCGACTGCGCGTTCCCGCTGCTGTCCGGCATCGAGATCACGGCCGACCTCAAGGAGGGCTTCGACGGCACGAACGTCGCCCTGCTCGTGGGCGCCCGCCCCCGCACCAAGGGCATGGAGCGCGCCGACCTCCTCGAGGCCAACGGCGGCATCTTCAAGCCGCAGGGCCAGGCGATCAACGACCACGCCGCGGACGACATCAAGGTCCTCGTCGTCGGCAACCCGGCGAACACGAACGCGCTCATCGCGCAGGCCGCCGCGCCGGACGTGCCGAAGGAGCGCTTCACGGCGATGACGCGCCTGGACCAGAACCGCGCCTACGCGCAGCTGGCCAACAAGCTCGCCGTCCCGGTGACGGCGATCAAGAAGCTCGCGATCTGGGGCAACCACTCCCCGTCGATGTTCCCGAACCTGTTCCACGCCGAGGTCAACGGCGAGAACGCCGCGGCCGCCGTGGACGACGTGGCGTGGTACGAGAACGAGTACCTGCCCCGCGTCGGCAAGCGCGGCGCGGAGATCATCGAGGCGCGTGGCGCGTCCTCGGCCGCGTCGGCCGCCAGCGCCGCCATCGACCACGTCTACGACTGGGTCAACGGCACCAACGGCGAGTGGGTCTCGATGGCCGTGCCGAGCGACGGCTCGTACGGCGTCCCGGAGGGCATCATCTCCTCGTTCCCGGTCACGACCGCCAACGGCGAGTACGAGATCGTCCAGGGCCTGGAGATCAACGAGTTCAGCCAGGGCA
>JAEMQS010000234.1 GCA_016463765.1 Solirubrobacteraceae bacterium
GTATAGGCCGAATTTCGGGGCGCGGCGAGCGCTCCGACTCCATCCATTCTAGGGCGCGCAAGCTGGCGCAAGAGCGGGTGCGCAGACCTTCCCGCACGTTGCGGGAAACGCCTTGCGGGACACGTGTGGCGCGGGTCCACCCTGGTCATGCGGCGCCCGATGGTGTACGTTCACGTCACCTTGGACATATGTCCAAGGACCTGTCCGCAGCACTTCTTCTGGGGAGAAGACATGAGCATCCGCCGCATCGCGGCGACGACCGGCTGTGCCGTCGTCGCCCTCCTCTGCTTGGCCACGAGCGCCTCGGCGTACACGGTCACTCCGAGCGCCGCGCTCGCACTCGCCTTCAGCGCCGTGGATCCGACCGGGACGCCGCCGGGCGTCAACCGTGACGACTGCAAGCTGACCGCCGCCAAGCCGCGCCCGATCATCCTCGTGCACGGCACGACCGAGAATCGCCTGGCGAACTGGTCGGGCCTCGGCCCGCGTCTGGCCAACGAGGGCTTCTGCGTGTTCGCCCTGAACTACGGCTACTACAACGGCATTCCGGGGATCGACTACATCGAGAACTCCGCCGCGGAGCTGTCGGCGTACGTCGACAGCGTCCTGGCCAAGTACCCGGGCGTCAGCAAGGTCGACCTCGTCGGCCACAGCCTCGGCGGCATGATGCCGCGCTACTACATCAAGTTCCTCGGGGGCCAGAACAAGGTCAACCGCCTCGTCGGCATCGCCCCCTCCAACCAGGGAACGACCCTCAACGGGCTGGCGAACCTCGCCAAGGTGTTCGGCATCACCGGGATCGTCGAGCAGGTCGGCCCGGCGTTCGCCCAGCAGATCAGAGGCTCGGCGTTCCTGAAGAATCTCAACGCCGGTGACCCGACCCCGTTCAACGTGAAGTACGACATGATCGCGACCAACGGCGACCAGGTCGTCACGCACTACACGAGCTCGTACCTGCCCGGCGGCACCGCCTGGACCGCGCAGAACGGGTGCGTCCTCGAAGCGTCCGAGCACCTGCAGATCAGCTACTCGGCCCGCGTCCACACCAAGGTCATGAACCTGCTCGACGGCCGCAACCGCCGGCTGCCCTGCAACCTGGTCCTGCCCTACGTCTGAGCCCCTCGCCGGCCGGTGTCCTGACACCGGCCGGCCGAGGCCCGGCGGAGACCTTTCATGGACCGTGTCGAGACACAGGGCCCGCACCCGGCCGCGCTCCCGTTCCTGGCCGACGACCCGGCAGCATGCGCGATCGCCGATGGTCGCCGCACGCTGACGTACTCGCAGCTGGGTGGCGAGACGCTGCAGATGGCGGCGGGGCTCGCGGCGCGCGGCATCGTGCGCCATCGGGTGGTGGCGGCGGTGCTGCCTGAGGGTGGCGAGCTCGCGTCGATCATGTTCGCCTGCTGGCAGCTGGGCGCCGCCCTCTGCCCGCTGGACCCTGAGCTTGACCCCGCGGAGGCGGGACGGCGGGTCGCGGGTCTGTCTCCGGCACTCGTCGTGGTCGGCGATGCGCGCGTCGCGATCGACACCGGTGCGGTTCCGCAGATTCACGTGGAGCGCCTCGTGGCCGTCGGCGGTCAGCCGCCGCGGACCGAGCTGCGCTTCGACGACGTGGCGCTGCACGCCTGGCCTGCCCGCGCGTTGCGGCACGCCGAGCTGGCGGCCCTCGTGCGGCACGCGGCGACCCCGGAGGTGGCTCCCAACGCCCCGGGGTCGTCGGTGCTGCAGCCGACGGACTTCGCCGTCAGCGTGTGCCGGGCACTGATCGCCGGGGGCACCGCCGTGGTCGGCGGGAGCCCCGGCCGGCTCAGCGCCCGAGCCGGACCCAATCGCTGAAGTCCGCCCAGACCCCGGAGGCCCGGTACGCGGCTTCGCGCGAGGAATGACGCCAGCGCTGCAGCCAGCGCGGATCGAAGGCGAACCAGCGGGCGAGGGCCCAGGCGAGCGCGCCGATGAGCAGCAGGACGCTCACCACGGCCAGCGCGACGAGCACCGCGGGCAGCGCGGTCGAGCCCCGGTCCTCCTCCGTCGCGGCGGCGATCGGCTGCTCGCTCACGCCCGGGGGCGCCTGCTCGGCGCCGGGCGGCGTGGGCGTCGCGCCGGCCGCGGGCGGTGTCGTCGCGTCGGCGGGCGGGGCCGGCGCGGCCGGGGCCGTGGCGGTGGGGTTCGCCGGGGCGGTCTCGGTCGGCGCCGGCTGCTCCGCGGGTGCGGGCGTCGTCGTCGCGGGCGCGGTGGTCGTGTTCGTGCCGGTCAGGCCCTCGATCAGGTCCGACAGGCTCTGGGCCTGCGCGGGGGCGGCCGGTGTGACGGCGAGGGCGAGCGCCGCGAGGGCGCACGCGCGTGCGGGGCGCGTCAGCATGGCGAAGCCGGACGGTAG
>JAEMQS010000105.1 GCA_016463765.1 Solirubrobacteraceae bacterium
CGAGCGACGCGATGATCCGCGCCCGGTCGTCGCGCACCAGCCGGTCGAGCGCCGCCGCGGCGGCGTCCTGCGTCACGACTGCGGCGAGACCAGCTCGGGCGCGTCGAGCGAGGCCAGCGGGCGGATCTCGACGGTACCCTCAGTCGCCCAGGGCACCATCGCGGCGATCTCGATCGCGGCGTCGAGGTTCGGCAGGTCGAGGACGTAGTAGCCGCCCAGCTGCTCCTTCAGCTCGGCGAACGGCCCGTCGGAGACGACGGTCTCGCCGTCGCGGACGCGGACCGACGTGGCGGTCGGCGAGGGCTGGAGCGGGAAGCCGTCCCACGCGATGTCGCGCGCGGCGAGCTCCTCGTGGAAGGCGTTGAACCGGCCGACGCCCTCGAGGAACTCCGGCGTGCCCGGAGCGTGACGCAGGGCCTCGGGGTGGTGCAGCAGCAGCATGTAGCGCATGGTGTGACTCCTGGATGTCCGTGTTCCGCCCGGTGCGGAACGTCGCACACTGGTCGCGTGAGGTCGCGGGAATCGACAGGTCGGCGCGCGGTTGGCGCGCCGGCGCTCAGGCCTTCTTCACGACGCTGGACTTCAGCTGCATCGGGCCGAACCCGTCGACCTTGCAGTCGATGTCGTGGTCGCCCACGCCCTGGACGAGGCGGATGTTGCGGACCTTCGTCCCGACCTTGATCGGACCGGAGGCGCCCTTGACCTTCAGGTCCTTGATCACCGTGACGGTGTCGCCGTCTGCGAGCACGTTGCCGACGGCGTCGCGGATTGCGGCGTCGGCCTCGGCGGGTGCGTCACCCGCGGAGAGCAGCCACTCGTGCCCGCACATCGAGCAGACCTGGAACCCGCCAAGCTCGTAGGAGTGTTCGCTGGCGCATTCCGGGCAGACGGGGGCGTCGGTCATGGGCCCGACGATACGGGCTTCACACGATCTCGGGCCAGCGCGCTGCGACGGTGCCGCGCAGCTCGAGCAAGGCGTCGATCGCCCGTGCCGTCTCCGCCGACGCGGCGATCGCGGAGGCGTGCACGTCGAGGCTCAGCGGCAGCGTCTCGTCCAGCGCGAGCGTGGCGAGGTTCGGCACCGTGCGGCGGCTCGACGCGACGGCGGTGCGCAGCGTGGCGATGCGACGGTGCAGGTCGAGCCCCGAGACCAGCGCGTGCGCCTGCCGCGGCAGCTCGCTCATGGGCGCCAGGGCGAGGACCTCCAGGTGCGCCTCGCGGACGGTGAGCGCGAAGGCCTGGATCTCGCGGAGGCGTGCGGCGATGTCGGCCTCCTGCTGCTCGAGGACGTGCACGAGCTGACTGCGGGCGAGACCCAGCTCGGTGCCCGGCGCGCCCGTGCGCCGGCTGCCGCGCGCGCGGACCGCGCTGTCACCCAGGACGAGCGACGCCGTATCGAGCGTCCTGCCCGTCGTCTGGAGCGCGTGGGCCGGTGCGGGGCCCTCCAGGGGTGTGTCCGCAAGCAGGCCCAGGAGCACCAGGGCGTCCTGCAGCGACGCCGTCGCGGTTCGCAGCGAGACGCCCAGACGGTCAGGCTCGGAGGACGGTCGCGCCAGGAGCGCGTCGGCCGTCGTGGCGGTGCACCGCAGCTCGGCGTCGGTGATGGCCGTGGCGAGGGCGGTGGCAGATGCGTGGTCGGGGGTCAACGGTGGCAGCTCCCTCGGGTGCCCCATGGATCGGCGGCGGCCTGAGAAGCTGGAGCGCACGGACGCCGCCACCACCACGACAGGAGGCCGATCGATGGCATCAGGGGATCTCGACGTACGCGGCAAGGTCGCGCTCATCACGGGCGGTGCGCGGGGGATCGGGTTCGGCACCGCCAAGGCGCTCGCGCGGCGCGGCGCGACGGTCGTCATCGTCGATCTCGACCAGGCCGCCTGTGACGACGCCGCGGGCCAGCTGGGCGGCGACGCGCTCGGCATCGCGGCGGACGTCACGGACCTCGGGGCCATGCAGCGCGCCGTCGCGACGGCCGTCGACCGGTTCGGCGGCGTCGACATCGTCATGGCCAACGCGGGGATCGCGTCGAGGGCCGCGACGTTCCGCGCGATGTCGCGTGAGAGCTTCGACCGGGTCTTCGACGTCAACGCGGGCGGCGTGGTGCGCACCGTGGAGGCGGCACTGCCGGAGATCATCCGCCGCCGCGGCCACGTCGTCGTGGTGGCGTCGGTCTATGCGTTCCTCAACGGCGTCGGGGCGATCCCGTACGCGATGAGCAAGGCGGCGGTCGAGCAGCTGGGGCGGGCGCTGCGCGTCGAGCTCGCCCAGCACGGCGCGAGCGCGACCACCTGCTACTTCGGCCTCATCGACACGGAGATGGTGCACCGGGGGATCGACGACGACCCGCTGTCTGGGAAGGTGATGGAGCAGTTCCCCGACGTGCTCGCCAAGCGCCTGACACCGGACCAGGCCGGCGAGGCGGTCGCACGCGGGATCGAGCGCCGTGCCCCGCGAGTGATCGTGCCTCCGGTCTGGCGGGTGCTCTTCCACCTGCGCGGCGTGATCGGCCCGCTGCTCGACCGGCACATGGAGCGCGCCGCGCCGGTGCAGGAGCTCGCCGTGGCGATGGACGCCCGCGCGAACGAAGAACAGCCGACGACGGCGTAGCTGATGTCCACCATCGACACCGAGTTCGAGCACGAGCAGGTCGAGCTGTTCTGCGACGCGGCGACTGGCGCGACGGGGATCGTCGCGATCCACTCCACCGCGCTGGGTCCCGCCATGGGCGGCCTGCGGCTCGCGGCGTACGCGGGACTGACGGCGGCGACGACCGACGCGCTCCGTCTCTCGCGCGCGATGACGCTGAAGAACGCCGCGGCCGGGCTCGACCTCGGCGGGGGCAAGGCGGTGCTGCTCGACGATGGCGGCTGGGCCGACGCCGACGCCCGCGCGGCCCGGATGCGGGCGGTGGGGGCGGTGATCGAGCGACTCGGGGGCCGGTTCGTCACCGCGGAGGACGTCGGCACGACCCCCGAGGACATGACCGGGATCGCCGAGGCGACCCGCCACGTCGCCGGCCAGCCCGTCGAGCGCGGCGGCCGTGGCGACCCGTCGCCTTGGACCGCACGCACCGTCGCCGGTGCGATCGCCGCGGCGGTACGGCAGCAGGACGGCGCCGAGACCCTGGCGGGTGTGCGCATCGGCGTGCTCGGCGTCGGGCACGTCGGGCGGCATGTCGTCGCGCTGATGCGCGAGCAGGGCGCGGACGTGCTCGTCGCCGACCTCGACACGTCACGCGCGCAGGACGTCGCCGAGCGCTACGGCGCAGAGGCCGCCCCGGTGGCCGGCTTCCTCGCCCTCGAGATGGACGTTCTGGCGCCGTGCGCGCTGGGCGAGACGATCCACGCCGAACACATCGGCGACCTGCGCTGCCGGGTGATCGCCGGCGCGGCGAACAACCCGCTGGCGGGACCGGACACCGCGCACGCGCTCGCGGGCGCCGGGATCCTGTACGTCCCGGACTTCCTGGCGAACTGCGGCGGGATCATCCACGTCGGCGCGGAGGTGCTGGGCTTCGACGACGCGGAGGTCGAGCGCCGGATCGGGGTGGCGGTGGACCACACGGCGACGGTGCTGGAGCAGGCGGCGGTCAGCGGGGCGGTCCCGCTGGATGTGGCGGTGGCCGAGGCGCGGGCGCGGATCGCGGGCGCGCGCCGCTGAGCGTCACGGTCGGCGGCCCGCGGCCGATCACTGGGGGAGATGCCCGCCGGACGTCCTCCCATCCGCAGTGCGCCCGCGTGGCCCTGGCTCCTGGCCGTCATCGTGGTGGGTGTCGTCGGCGTCGTGCTCCTGAGCGTGCTCGACGAACGCGAGGAGCAGGCGCAGCTGGCCCGTGCGCACGCCGTCGCCATCGAGAAGGTGGTCGACGACGCGGTGGCAGACATCACCGACCTGCAGGCGCGGCTGGGAGCGCGCCGGGCCGACACCGTGATCCGTGCGCTCGTCCAACGGCGGCTGCTGAGTCGCAGCGCCCTCCTGCCCGATCTGCAACGCCTCGCGCCGGGCCCGGAGACCGACGCGCTCGCCCGGGTGTTCCGCGAGATCGGCGCGGCAACCCTGCGGCGCGATCTGAACCTCGTCGATGGCCTGCGCCGCTACGCGCCGCGGGCGCGGGCCGCCGCACGGAGGACGGCCGCGACGCAGCAGGAACGCGCGGAGTCGATCGCCCAGCGGACCCGCCTGGGGCAGATCGCGATCGTCGTCCTCATGCTGACGATCGTCGCGCTCATCCTGTGGCGCTCGCGTTCCGCGCTCATGCGTGCCTCCGAGGCCTACACCGACGAGCTGCGCCATCTGGCTGAGCACGACACGCTCACAGGGCTGGGCAACCGCCGTCACCTCGACGAGGAGGGGGCCCTCCTGGTGCACGCGGCGACGTCCACGGCACCGGTCGGCGTCCTGCTGCTCGACCTCGACGGCTTCAAGGCTTACAACGACACCGCGGGTCACGCTGCTGGTGACGATCTGCTCGTCGACGCAGCGAGGGCGTTCGAGCGCGCACTCGGCGCGGACGGACACGCCTACCGCCTGGGCGGCGACGAGTTCTGCGGGATCACCCGCGCGCCCGACCCGGATCTGCCCCGGCGCGTCGAGGACGCGCTGCTGGCCGCGTTCGCCGGCCGTGGCCCGAGTGCGAGCGTCGGGATGGCGCTCGTCCCGACCGAGACGGACGATCTTGCGGCGGCGATGCGGCTGGCCGACACGCGGATGTATGCGGTCAAGCGCGGCAAGGGCGTCGCGCGAGCGACGGCGGGCTGACCCAGAGCCGGCGAGGGGACTCGAACCCCTGACCTACGCTTTACAAGAGCGTTGCTCTACCAACTGAGCTACACCGGCGGGCGACCCTCATGCTACGCCGCCCGCGCGCCCGAACCCTTGCCAACGGGCGTGCCAATGCACGACGTTTCCTGAACATACTCTCGCAACTGCTCCGCGAAGACTGTGTTAGGAAGAAACGATGGACTACCGCAAGATGGGTGTGCTCGTAGCGGCCACCAGCGCTGTGATGCTGTCGAGTGCCAGCGCGGCAACGGCAGCGACCGCGCCCCTCCGAGCGACTGGAGATGGGGGTGGCCCACAGCGTGCGCTCAAGTCCCACGTCGTCGGATACGCCTTGTCTTCGGCTTGGACGCGCTACGGGACGGTGTCCGGAAACGCCACGACCGATACCTACTACCGCGACCATCGCGTCGGGGACGTCACCTGTCGCCTCTTGCTGACGGCGGCGGGGCAACTGACCAAGGGGCGTCCCAGCGTTGCGTCTGGCTCGGTCGTGCGGGCCGACTACACCTTCGCCATCGACCGCCGCGGACGTGCCGGTTCGCTGCGCTGGTACCTCGGAGCGACCAGAGCCGGTTCGTCTGTCGAAGGAATCGCGGCCATGGGATACGAGCGCGTCTCACCGAAGTTGCGCAGCGCGAGCCGGAAGTACGTGGTCTTCGACATGCGAGTGTCGGTCGAGACTCGCAGTGCGGCATGCGATGGCGCGCCCGACAAGTACGCGGGCACGCTCGGTCAGGCGATCAGGACGGCCGAAGTACGGTCGCGTTGATGGGAGTGGCGGCCATCCGCCGAACGACAGACGCCGCGTAGCTCTCGGGCGGCTACGCCGCCCGCGCCGCCGAACCCGTCAACGGCCGCAGCTCGATCGGCAGCCCGTCGGCCGGATACGGCCCGGTCGCCATGTCGATGAACGGCTCGTACGTCGCCGGGACGCGCAGCTCGTAGCGCAGCAGCAGCTGGTGCAGCAGCGCCTTGACCTCCATCCCGCCGAAGTGCAGGCCGATGCACTTGTGCACCCCGCCGCCGAACGGCGCCCAGGCGTACTTGTGGCGCTGGTCCTCGCGGCGCTCGGGGGAGAACCGCTCGGGGTCGAAGCGGTCGGGGTCGTGCCAGAACGGCTCCATGCGGTGGCTGGCGTACATGCCGAGGGCGACGATCGAGCCCTCCGGGACGTAGAAGCCGTTGATCTCCGTGTCCTTCAACGTCGCGCGCGCGAGCATCCCCACGGGCGGGTTCATGCGCAGCGTCTCCTTGAAGACCATGTCCATCGCCGGCAGCGCGTCGAGGTCATCGAAGTCCAGCGCGTCCTTGTCGAGCGCCAGGCACTCCTCGCGCACGCGGTCCTGCCACTCTGGGTGCTTGGCCAGGAAGTAGCCCATCATCGACAGCGTGATGGTGCTCGTGTCGTGCGCGGCCATCATCGTGAAGATCATGTGGTTGATGACGTCCTGGTCGCTGAACCGGGCGCCGTCCTCGCTCTCGGCGTGGCACAGGACGCTGAACAGGTCGTCCGTCTCGGAGGCGCGCTTGGCGGGCAGCTTGCCGCGGAAGTAGTCCTCCATCATCTTCCGGCTCTGCAGGCCGCGGTGCCAGCGGCCGCCGGGGACGTCCGCGCGCACGGGGGTGTTCCCGCCGAGGACGAGGTTGACGAACGCGCGGTTGACCGCGTCGGCCTCCGGGCCGAGGCGCTCGCCCATGAAGACCTCGGTGGCGATGTCCAGGGTCAGCTGCTTGGTGGCGGGATAGAGCTCGAAGCCCGGGCCTGTGCGCCACTGCGCGATGCCGCGCTCGATGACCGGGTTCATCATGCGCAGGTAGGTGACGAGGCGCTCGCGCTTGAAGGCGTGCTGGAGGATGCGGCGGTGGTGCAGGTGCTCCTCGAAGTCCATGAGCATCACGCCGCGCTCGAAGAACGGGCCGATGAATTCGTTCCAGCCGATCTCGCTGGAGAACGCCTTGTCGCGGTTGGCCAGGACCGTCTCGATGCCGTCGGGCCCGTAGACGCTGACGATCGTGATGCCGATGATGTTGGCCCAGGAGACGGGGCCGAAGCGCTCGAAGCCACGGCGCGTGACGGCGAGCGGGTCGCCCATGACAGTCAGGGAGTGGCCGAGGACGGGGAGCCCGGGGTCGCCCATGACCGGCTTCAGCCCGCTGCCGGGCGGCGGCTCGGCGAGCGGGCGCGCCTCGCGTGGCGGCATGCGCTCGAACACGGACGCGGCGGCGTGGCGCGCGCGCAGGGACATGGGTGCAGTCATCTGGTCAACTCCTCGGCATCCATCTGGTACGGTAGCGTGCAAGATGGCGCAGCGCAACCGGGCACGCAGCTACGCGGGGCAGACCGGCGATGAGCGGGCCGCCGTCCGCCGCGCCGCGCTCCTCGAGGCCGCGCTCGACCTGGTGGGCGAGCACGGCTGGAGCCAGCTCAGCGTCGAGGCGATGTGCCGCGCGGCCGGCCTGAACAAGCGCTACTTCTACGAGGCGTTCGGCAACCTCGACGCGGCGATGGCCGCACTCATCGACGAGGTCGCCCGCGGCGTGCTCGACGCGTCGCTGGACGCCATGCCGGCCAGCGGCTCACCGGCGGAGATGACGACCGCGAGCGTGCGCGCATTCGTGACCTACCTCACCGAGGATCGGCGCCGCGCCCGGGTGCTGCTCGAGGCGCCGCCGCCCGGCGGGGCGGCCGCCGAGCGGCGCACGGCGGCAACGCGGCGGGGGGTGGCGCTCACCGCCGCGCGCGGGCGCACCGTGTTCCAGGCCAGCGATCCCGCCGGCTTCGAGCTGGCCGCGTCGATGGTCGTCGGCGGGACGAGTCAGGCGGTGCTCGACTGGCTCGACGGCCGGGTCGGCGGCACGCGCGAGGAGCTGATCGACGGCCTCGTCGCGATGTGGCTGGCGATCGGCGACAGGATGCGCTGACGCCGCGCCGGGCTACTCGGAGTCGGGAACCGCGACGCCCGCGGCGTGCTCGATGTTGCCGTGCCCGTTGGTGCTCACGACGTGCTCGTAGGTCGGGACCTCGGGCTGCTCCGGGGCATTGAACCGCCGCTCGAGCTCGCCGAGGACGACGCCGAAGAGCAGGTGCCGCCACGTCGCCTGGGCGAACGCGCGCGGGTCGCCGGCGAGCTTGGGCAGCTCCTCGCGCGCGGGATGCGTGCGGTCGGTGATCGCCACGAAGGGCCAGCTGCCGAGGTGCTCGGCCATCGCGGCCGCGGGGCCGCGCGACCAGGACGGCAGCGGCATGCGCGGAGCGGCGTTGGCGTACAGGGCGCCGAACGCGGCACCGTTGGCCAGATGGATCGCCAGACCGGCGACCGGCCACGCGCGCCCGCGCGTGACGAACTTGCCGAGCAGCTCGGTGTCGTCGTACGGGACCCCGAAGACGCGGCGGTCCAGCGGCTGCTGGGCCCACCAGACGGCGGCGGCGGCCGCGCCTGCGAGCGCGCCACGGGCGGTACGAGCGAGAGCGACGTCCATAGATGGACTGTAACGCCCGTCCCTCCCCGGCGTAGGACGTGCACATGGATCGTTCGAAGCTTCACGCCCGCGCACGCCACCGGGGCGTCAACCTGCCCGTCTACTGGGCGGTGCGCTTCGTGCTGCAGCCCTTCTTCCACCTGTACTTCCGCCTGACGTGGCGGGGGCGCAAGCACCTTCCCAAGGACGGGCCGGTGATCTTCGCCGCCAACCACCGCTCGTTCCTGGACCCGTTCGTGATCGCCGCGATGTACCCGCGGCCGATGTACTTCGTGGCGAAGAAGGAGCTCTTCCAGCGCCGCTGGCAGGCGTGGATCCTGAACTCACTCGGCGCGTTCCCGGTCGATCGTGGCGCGGGGGACTCCGACGCGATGGGCACCGCGCGCCAGATCCTCGAGCGCGGCGACGCCGTCCTGATCTTCCCTGAGGGCACCCGCATCCGGCCCGGCGGCCTGGGCCGCCCGCGCCGCGGGGTCGGTCGCCTCGCGCTGGAGACGGGCGCGCCGGTCGTCCCGGTCGCGGTGATCGGCACCGAGCAGATCCGCACGAAATGGAAGATCCGCCCGCATCGCGTCCGGCTGCTCGCCGGCGCGCCGTTGCAGTTCCCGAAGACCGAGAACCCGACCGCGACGATGGCCGCGGCGGTCATCGACCGCGTCTGGCCGTGTGTCGAGCTGCAGTGGGAGTGGCTGGGCGGCGAGCCGCCCGTGCGTCGCGCGGCGATCATCGGCGCCGGGTCGTGGGGCACCGCGCTCGCCGTGGCGCTCGCGCGCGGTGGGGTGCAGGTCCAGCTCGGCGCGCGCACGCCCGAGCAGGCGAACATGCTGCGCGAGACCCGGCAGAACGAGCGCTACCTCGCGGGGGTCACGCTGCCCGCCGGGGTCGAGGTGACCACGGCGTCGCAGCTCGACTTCAAGCGCGCGGACCTCGTGTGCTTCGCGGTCCCGTCCCGCGCCATCCCGGCGACGGTCGCCGCGCACGCTGAGCACATCCCCGCCGACGCCGGGGTCCTCGTGCTCAGCAAGGGGCTCGTCCCGCCGCTGGGCACCCTGCCCAGCGCCTACGTCTCCGAGCGGGTCCGCGCCCGCGCCGTCGCGACGCTCG
>JAEMQS010000235.1 GCA_016463765.1 Solirubrobacteraceae bacterium
CGTGGCGGTGCGGGTGGTACCAGTACGTGCCCGGGGGATGGTCGAGCGGGATCTTGTACTCGTACTGCTGCGTCGCGCCGGGCTTGATGTCGAGCAGGACGTTGTCGGAGTTGCCGCTCGGGCTGACGTGCATGCCGTGGACGTGGAGGTTCGTCGGCTGCTTCGTGTCGTTGATGAGCTTGATCCGCAGCGTGTCCCCGGGGCACACGCGCAGGGTCGGCCCGGGATAGGACTTCTCGTACAGGCCGCTGGACACGTTCGCCTTGCGGATGAACGCGCGCGACTGGGACATCTTCAGCGTCGTGCTCAGCAGGCCGTTGACGCTGCGGCGCTCCTGCGGCTGGAAGAACCCGTCCTTGATCGGCTCGCCGCGCGTGGCCGGACATCCCTGATCGGCCTGCGCGAACGCGGACTGCGGCCTGGGGTCCGCCCCCGCGCGGATCAGGAGAACGGCGGCGACGGCCACCGCCGCCAGCAACGCGAGGGGCAGGACGAAGCGGACGGCGAGCTTGGCAGACATGGCGCGAATCTACGCCCGCGGGGCGACGGCACGCGGCAGTCGCGCTTGCCCGAAACACGGTGCGACCTGTACGGTCGGGAGCATGCGACTTCGGGGAGGGGGACGCGCGGCGATCGCCGCTGCGTGCACGATCACGCTGGCCAGCGGCGCGGCGCCCGCGTCCGGTGCGCTGCCGGCGTGCCCGGACCGCCCGGTCCAGCGCACCGTCGTCGGCGGTCCCGGCCAGTACGAGGCCGTCCTCCCCGACGCGCAGGGGCGGCTGCTCATCAGCGACCTGCGCGGTGGCCGCGTGCTGCGGGCCGACGCGCCCGGCGCAGCCGCCACCCCGCTCGCGCGGGTCTCCGATCCCGGCGGCCTCGCCGTCGACGACGCCGGCGACATCCTGGTCGGCACGGGCAACGGCCCGACCGCGCTCGTGCCGCGGTGGCGGCTCGCGGGCCTGCTGCGCATCGACGCCGGCACCGGTGCGACGACCCGCGTGGCGCGTGGCCTCATGATGGCCAACGGCGTGGCCCGCGCCGCCGACGGCACCGTCTATGCCTCCTCGAGCTTTCCCGGCGGCGGGGTCGACCGCATCCGTCCCGACGGCACGGTCGACCGCCGCTGGAACCGTACCGACGGCGCGAACGGCCTGGCCCTCTCGGCCGACGGGTCGGCGCTCTACGCGGCGGTGATGCTGCCGCCCGCGCGCGTCGTGCGCATCGACACGGCCACCGGCCAGGCGACGACCTTCGCCCGCGTGCCGTTCCCCGAGAACGTCACGGGACTGCTCGACGGTCTGGCGCGCGGCGCCGACGGCACGCTGTACGTCAACGCGTTCCTCGCCGGCCAGGTCTGGCGGATCGGCGCCGACCGCACGCCGTGCGTGCTCGCCCGGGGACTGGCAGGAGCGGCGGGGATCACCATCGGCGCAGACGGCGCCGGGTTCTCCGCCACGAGCGTGTACGTCGCGACGTGGGGCGGGCGCGTCGTCGAGCTCGTCGACGCCGCGCCCGCCGGTCCGGCCTAGCGCTTCTTCTTCGCGGGCACCTTGCCCGTGCGCTTCTTGACCTTCGGCTTGCGCACGTCGCTGCGACCGGTCTTGCCGATCCGCTTGGGCCCGCCCAGCGCCCGGACGGTGGCCACGACGCCCGAGGCGCCGAGCACGCCGGGCACGCTGACCGTCCGCT
This sequence comes from Solirubrobacteraceae bacterium, assembly GCA_016463765.1. Lineage (GTDB taxonomy): Bacteria > Actinomycetota > Thermoleophilia > Solirubrobacterales > Solirubrobacteraceae > Svornostia. Next base: position 1,690 of record JAEMQS010000235.1, read on the forward strand.
GCTTCGCACCGACGGTGCGCTGCTCGGTGCGGCCGTTGAGCTTGACCCGCACCTGGTAGCCCGTCGCGCCCGGCACCGTCGTCCAGCGCACCTTCGCGACGCCCTTCTTCGAGCGGGTGACCTTCACGCGCGGCGCGGCGAGCGGCCGGGCCGTGGCCCGGTAGCGGGCCACCGTGATCCGCTCACGGACCATCCCACCCTGCTCGACGACCGCGACGATCTTCCGCGAGCCGCTCGGGCCCGCGTTGGGCTGCACGCGCAGGGTGCCGCGCCGGCGCGACGTCACGCCGAGCTCGACGCCCGTCCCCTTGCCCGTCTCCAGGAAGCGGACCTTCTGGCCGGGGATCGGCTTGATCGTGTAGGACAGGACGCCGCGGCGCAGCCGGCCCGTGACCTCGGGCTCGGGCAGCGCCTCGGCGCCGTTGACGGAGCGCACCACGCTGCCGGCCGACGGCGTGAACGTCCAGCGGCCGGCCTTCGGCTTGGCGACCGCGACGTACGTCGCGTTCTCGCCCGGCTGCTGCACGACGACGAACCGGTCGTTGACGACCGTCTCCCCGTCCTCCGGCGTGATCACCGACACGCCACCGGGACCGGTCAGCGTGAAGCGCGGCGGCGCGGTGCCGTCGCCCAGGACCTTGAACGAGACCGCGCGCTGG
>JAEMQS010000106.1 GCA_016463765.1 Solirubrobacteraceae bacterium
CTCGATAACCCCGGCTATCGAAACCGTTCAGCAAGACCGTGGGCAGGACAGCTAGGCGGCCGCGTCGACGTACGCCAGCGCGCGGTTCGTCAGCGCGGTCAGCGCCGGCGCGGGTTCCTCGACGGCCATCGGCCGGTCGCGCAGCAGGGCGTCGAGTTCGTCGCCGAGCTCAGGGTCGGTGCGGCCCGCCAGCCTGGCGGCGACGAGCGCGGCCTTCCGCGTCGCGCGAGGGTCGATCGTCCACATCGATTCGAAGCGCCGCTCCATGTCGGCATCGTCCCCCGGCTCGGTCACCCCCGGCTGCTCCCACGCGAGCAGGCACGCGGCGTACCCGGGGGCGTCGACGATGACGGCCCACTCGTTGCCCAGCGCGTCCTCGGGGGCGATCGGAACCTCGACCGGACCGCCCGGCGGGCGCCGCAGCTCGTCGAAGTCCGCGAAGACGACCGCGGCGTCGGCGAGCTGGGCCATCCGCCGGTACCGCGGCTCGACCTCGCGGTAGAACGGGTCGCGCTGAAACGCGCCGAAGACGACGGGCCGGGCCGCACGGGCGATGACCTCGTGCTCGATCGCCCGGCTCAGGGCGATCAGCGTGGACTTCCGCAGCACCTGCGGGCGCACGGCCACGTCCGACGCGGCGACCGCCGCGTAGATCGAGGGCCGATCGCTCGGAGCGCCGGTCTCGCGCGCCCGCTCGATCGCGGCGGCGACCGAGAGCCCGCGGTGGCGATAGGCGAGCACCCGGCGGAGCGTCTCCACATCATCGGCCGAGTACTGGCGGTACCCGGACGGGGTGCGCGCAGGCTCGGGGAACCCGTAGCGCTGCTCCCACTGGCGGATCGTGCCGGCAGCGATGCCGGTCTGCTCCGCGACGTCCTTGATCGCCAGTCCGCTCATAGTGTGGAACCTACATTCGACAACACGTGGAAGGACTCCTCGGCCTTCTCGACGGTTATCCCTACGGCGCAGACGAGCCGATGGGTCAATCGCCGACGCGCCGGGGTACGTAGGAATCACCATGAGCCCACCCCCCATCCTTGTCTTCGGCGCGACCGGCTCGATCGGCCGGCGTCTCGTCGATCTCCTGCGCGAGCGCGGACACGCCGTCCGCGCGCTCGCCCGCAACCCCGACCGCGCCGATCTCCCCGAGGGCGTCGAGGTCGTACGTGGTGACGTGCTCACCGGCCAGGGCGTCGAGGACGCGCTCGCCGGCGTTCGGTGCGCCTACTACCTCGTCCACTCGATGGGCCGGGGCAGCGGATCGGCCGACGAGTTCGCCGATCGTGACCGGCAGGCCGCCGAGCTCGTGGGTTCTGCCGCGGCCGCCGCCGGGGTGCAACGCCTCGTCTATCTCGGCGGCCTGGAGGCCGAGGGCGCGGACTCCGAGCACCTGCGCAGCCGGCGCGAGGTCGCCGAGATCCTCGCCGGCCACGTCCCCGGGACGGTGCACGCGCGGGCGGCGATGGTCATCGGCGCCGACAGCGCGTCCTTCCAGATGCTCGAGGCGCTCGTCCGCCGCCTCCCCGCGATGATCTGCCCGCGCTGGGTCGACACCCGGACGCAGCCGATCGCCATGGACGACGTCGTCACCGCGCTCGCCGACCTCGCCGACCACCCCGACCCGCCCGGAGAGGTGCAGCTCGGCGGCGCCGAGGTCATCACCTACCTGGAGATGATGGAGCGGATGGCAAAGGCGCTGGACCGCCGCCCGCCGGTCGTCGTCCGCGTGCCGGTCCTCTCGCCCCGGCTCTCGTCGTACTGGGTGACCCTCATCACCCCCGTCGAGCTCGGGCTGGTCCAGCCGCTCGTCGACGGGCTGTCGGCCGAAATGGTCGTCACGACGCCGCCGCCCGAGGGCATCAACGCCCACCCGATGGGCTTCGACGACGCCGTCGCCGCGGCGCTCGCGTAGGGTCCGCGGCGACATGAGCGCCGTCGTGGCCATCCTTGCCGCCATCGCCGCTGCGGCCGCCGCGTGGTTCGCGGGCGCCCGCCGCCTGCTGAACCGCTCCAAGCAGGTCGCCCGCGCAGTCATCGTCGATCCCGACGAGCACACGACGATCGACGCCGACGGCGCCGTCCGTTCCATCCAGGCCGCCGACCTCACCGCGCCGGTGGAACTCCTCGACGAGATCTGGAAGCCCGAGCACCTCGAACGGCTCGCGCGCACGTACTGGCGCTTCCTGTCGAAGTGCACCCTCGGGACCATCCGGATCCTGTACCGCGAGGACGGCCGCGACGTGGTCTTCCTCACCCGGCCGTTCGTCCTGCTGAGCTTCCACAAGCCCGAGTACGAGATGCGCGCCGACCGCGGGATCGTCCGGTGGCGGATCGCGAAGGGCCTGCTGGTCTCGCACGTCGGTCACAATGCCGACGGGTACCTCGAGATCGACGTCACGCGCAAACCCTGCGACGACCCCGGGTTCGGTCTCGTCCACGTCGAGGTGGAGGTCGCGAACTTCTACCCGTCGCTCGCCTCGGGGATCGCGACGTGGTTCTACACCAACACCCAGTCCCGGATCCACGTCATCGTGACCCACGGGTTCCTGCGCTCGCTGGCACGCGGCGACCTCGCCGAGAGCCGCGTGGGCGCGCTGCGGACCATCGACGAGGTCCCCGATCCGCAGCCGGCCCGCCGCGCGCAGGAACCGGCCGCGCCCTGAATCGCGTTCGGACCCGCGCCGCGGCCCGATGTGCGACATTGGTCACATGGGTCTGACCACACTCAACGGCCAGCGCGTCTTCATCACCGGCGCCGCCAGCGGCATCGGCCGCGCCACCGCCATCCACGCCGCCCGCGAGGGCGCGACCGTGTTCCTCACCGACATCCAGGACGTCGCCCTGGAGAAGACGGCGCGGGACATCGAGGCGGCGGGCGGCACCGTCGGGTTCCGTCGGGCGCTCGACATCTCGGACTACGACGCGGTCGTGGCCCTGGCCGACGAGATCCACGCCGAGCACGGCAGCATGGACATCGTCATGAACGTCGCCGGGATCTCGACGTGGGGCGCCGTCGAGCACCTGCGCCACGAGGACTGGCGCCGCACCATCGACATCGACCTCATGGGCCCGATCCACGTGATCGAGGCGTTCGTGCCGCCCATGATCGACGCGGGCCGCGGCGGCCACCTCGTCAACGTCTCGTCAGCCGCCGGCCTGTTCGGCCTGCCGTGGCACGCGCCGTACAGCGCGGCGAAGTTCGGCCTGCGCGGCGTCTCGGAGGTCCTGCGCTTCGACCTGCGCCGTCACGGCATCGACGTCACCCTCGTCTGCCCCGGCGGGGTCGACACGCCGCTCGTCGGCACGGTGAACATCGTCGGCGTCGACCGCGACCACCCCGAGATGCAGGCGATGACGCAGCGCTTCTCCAAGCACGCCGTGTCCCCTGAGGTCGTCGCCGCGAAGATGTTCGAGGGGATGCGCAAGGGGCGCTACCTCGTCTTCACCTCGCGGGACATCGCCGTCGGCTACTGGTTCCAGCGCAAGTTCGCCCTGCCCTACGAGCTGGCGATGCGCGTGGCGAACCACCAGCTCGTGAAGGTGGCCCGCAAGGCGATGCTGCCGAAGGACGAGGCCGTTAGCCGTACCGCTCGCCCGTCACCGCGCGCAGCTTCGCGCGGTCGTGACGCGCGATGACGCGGCGCGACGTCCCCGACCGTGAGCGCATGATCAGCGACTCGGTCGTCGCCGCCGTCCCCGGGTAGCGCACCCCCTGCAGGACGTCGCCGTCGGTCACGCCGGTGGCGCTGAAGAAGCAGTCGTCCGAGGTGATGAGGTCGTCGGCGGTGAGCTGCTTGTCCAGGTCGTAGCCCAGCTCCAGCGCCCGCTCGCGCTCGTCGGTGCCCTCGCGGGGCGCCAGCCGGCCGATGAGCGCGCCGCCGAGCGACTTGATGGCCGCCGCGCTGATGACGCCCTCGGGCGTGCCGCCGACGCCCCACAGGAAGTCCACCGGCGACGACTCGTCGACGGCCAGCAGCACCGCGGAGACATCGCCGTCGGTGATGAGCCGGACGCGGGCGCCCGCCTCGCGGATCGCCCGGATGCCCTCTTCGTGGCGGGGGCGGTCCAGCACGACGGCGAGCACGTCGCCGACGGGCGTGCCGCGGCGCTCGGCGATGAGCTTGACGGTCTCGGCGATCGGGCGGTCGAGGTCGAGCAGGTCGGCGATCTGCCGGTCGCCGGCGAGCTTCTCCATGTACACGCACGGGCCCGGGTCGAACATCGAGCCGCGCTCCGCCAGCGCGATGACCGCGATGGCGCTCGGCATGCCGAGGGCGCACAGGCGCGTGCCCTCCAGCGGGTCGACGGCGATGTCGAGCTCGGGCCCGGTGCCGTCGCCGATCTTCTCGCCGTTGTAGAGCATGGGCGCCTCGTCCTTCTCGCCCTCGCCGATCACGACGGTGCCGTCCATCTGCACCGTGTCGAGCACGAGCCGCATGGCGTCGACCGCGGCCTGGTCGGCGGCTTCCTTGTCGCCCTTGCCGACCCAGCGCGCGCACGCCAGCGCCGCGGCCTCCGTGACGCGCACCAGCTCGAGAGCGAGGTTGCGGTCGGGCTTGGACGGATCGGGCTGCTGGAGGACCTGATGCTCGGGCGTGCTCATGCGCCGGAGCCTATCCAGGCTCGCCGGGGCGCACCGAGTCGGCGATGGTCACGAGCGCGTCCAGTGCCCATGGGCCCTGCCCCGTGAGCCGCAGGTACAGGCCGTCGTCGGCCCAGCTGAGTTCGTGGACCGGTCGCAGCGAGCTGTCCGCATCCTCGAGCGGAGCGGTGCGGTGGGCATAGCGCCCCAGAGCGACCGGATCGCCGAGCGCGCGCTCCGGCGGCGGACCGGAGCCCACATAGAGCGCGAGACGTCCCGGGTCGCCGTTGCGCGTGTCGTCGAGGTTCCACGCGATCTCCACGGCGTAGGTCCCCAGCGCCATGACGTCCACCCACCGGGCCAGTGGCAGCGGGACGCGCGGCAGCGGCACCCGCCGGCCGAGATGCGCGTCCGCCGCGCCGATCCCCTCCAACGGCTCGCGGTCCATGGCGCGCGATGGTACGCACGGCCGGGCGCGCCACGCGCCGGTTCGCCATCGTCCGGCCGCCCGCTTCCGACCAGTGAAAGGCCGTCAACCAGGTAGGCCGAGGTGGTGGGCCGCCCGCAAAAGCGGTTCGACATCTCGTCGGATGTGCCGGGCCGCCGCCGCTCCTAGCGTCCCGCGCTCGCTCGACCCACCATCTCTGGAGCATTGATCTCGTTGCCTGAAGGATCCCTGCGCGGACACCGTCCGCGTCTCTCGCGCCGCCGTGCCAGCGTGGCCGCGGTGATCGCCGGCCTCGCCGCCTGTGCACCGGCCGCCGAGGCCTACAACTCGGTCCCCACCACCGGCGGTGACAGCTGGGGCGTCCATGACGGCGCCGCCCCTGGCGTCGACACCGGATCCATCCGCAACACGACCGGCGCAGCGCTGCGCGGGTACGGCGGCATCCGGGTGCGGGTGGCGGGCAAGCTCGAAGGGCGCTCCGCCCTGATGAACGGCCAGCTCATGCGCGGCTTCGGGCTGCGCTACGACGGGCTCGACCGCTTCGAGACGACGAAGGCCGTGGAGATCGGCGGCGTCAGCATGACCCGCGCGATCAAGATCCAGCGCTCCGACCGCTACGCGCGGTTCTTCGACACCTTCACGAACACCACCTCGCAGGGGGTGACCGTCGAGGTCGTCTTCGGCGGCATGACGGGCTACAACACCGGCGAGAACCAGAGCGAGGTCGTCGGCACGTCCAGCGGCGACCTCGTGCCGACCGTCGCCGACTCGTGGGTCGCGATGGCAAGCCCGACCACCCGCGCCGGCAATCCGAGCCAGAACGGCCCGTCCGCGGCTGTCATCGGGTCGCCGAACACGGGCACCGCTCCGACGGACTTCCTGCGCGGCGGGTTCGACATCCCGCTGCCGCTGACCGGCCACGAGGCCAACCACCAGGGCTACGGGCATCGCTTCGCCCTCGCACCGGGTGAAACCCGATCGCTCGCGCGCTTCGTCGTGATCGGCGTCGGCGAGAAGCAGGGCACGGGTGGCGCGGCCGACAACGCGCGGCCGGACGCCGGCACCGAGGTCGCCGCGGTCAAGCTCCGCGCCGAGCAGCTCGTGGCCGTGCCGCCGCTCGGCGACCTGACCACGGCGCAGCTGTGCTCGCTGCGCAACTGGACCCCGGCCGCGATCACCGCGGGCGTCCCGTCCTTCGACGAGACCGCGTGCGCGACGATCCCCAAGCTCGACACGCAGGCCGCGCCGCAGCCGAAGAAGCTCGTGACCAGCTCGCCGTACGACGTCGTCGAGAAGACCGTGCAGGAACTGCGCGCCGACATGGAGTCGGGCAAGACCACGTCGCAGGAGATCACGCAGGCCTACCTCGACCGCATCGCGGCCTACGACACGGGCCAGTTCGGCTTCCACAGCTTCACGTGGGTGGCCGACGACGCCATGGAGCAGGCCCGCAAGGCCGACGAGGCGCGGGCGAAGGGCGCGAAGGGCCCGCTGCTCGGCATCCCGGTCGCGTTCAAGGACCTGTACGACACGAAGGACATGCCGACGACGAACGGCAGCCAGGTCTTCGAGGGCTTCTACCCCCGCGAGGACGCGTTCCAGGTCAAGCGGGTCCGTGACGCGGGCGCGGTCATCATCGGCAAGGCCACGATGGCCGAGTACGCGAACTCGGGCTACTTCTCCGACAGCGCGTGGGGCCAGGTGTGGAACGCCTACGACCCGAGCAAGTCGTCGATCGGCTCCTCGGGCGGCTCGGCCGTCGCGATGGCGCTGAGCTTCGTGCCGATCACGTTCGGCAGCCAGACCGGTGACTCCCTGTGGGGCCCGGCGTCGGCGGCGAGCATCTTCTCGCTGCGCGGCACCGACGGCCTGCAGAGCGCCAGCGGCGTCATGCCCCTGACGTACGTCAACGACTACGCCGGGGCGTTCTCCCTGTCACCGGCCGACCTCGCCGACACGCTGAACGTCGTCGTCGGCACCGATCCCAAGGACCCCCTCACCGCCGAGACCGACGAGAAGAAGCCGGAGGACTGGCGGACCTCGCTCGACCCGAACGCGCTGCAGGGCAAGCGGATCGGCTACATCCCGGCGGTCTTCGATGACCCGTTCCAGACCACGGGCACGAGCGACGCCATGAAGGCCGCATTCGCGAAGTTCGTGGCGGCGGGCGCCGAGGTCGTCCCGATCCCCGCGGCCCCGAACCAGCCGCCGGTCCAGCCCGGCGGCGGCGGCGACACCGCCTACGAGGGCTGGGCGCGCTGGATCGACGCCCACCCCGAGAACCCGTACAAGGACGCGGGCGAAATCATCGCGTCACAGAAGCGCCTGCCCTACAGCCGGCGCGCGGGCGGCGTCCCGGCGTACACGACGACAGGTCGCCAGACGGCGACGCAGGTCAAGGCCGGGTACGACCGCCGCAAGCTGTACCGGCAGGCGCTCGGACAGTGGATGGACGACAACAACGTCGACGCCGTCCTCTACGCGGGCCTGCTGTCCGACGTCGGGATGAACGACGGGATCACGCCGAGCTTCGGCCGGATCGATCCCCCGTCCTCCGCGTCGGGCGCCCCCACCATGATCTTCCCGGGTGGGGTCAACGACACCGGCGAGCCGTTCAACTTCCAGCTGCTCGGCCGGGAGTGGGACGACGCGAAGCTCCTGGGCTTCGCCTACGCCTACGACCAGGTGGCCAAGGCGAGGATCGCTCCGACGACCGCGCCGAAGCTGACCTACGTGCCCGGCGTGACGCCGAAGCCGATCGTCATCGAGCGGCCGGCTGACCCGGTCACGAGCACCCCGGTGCCGGATGGGGACTCGAACTCCACGCCGACGCCGACCCCGGCGCCGGCCACCCCGGTCGTGCCGGGCGCCGGCGCTCCCGCGGGGACGCCGCCTGTGACGAAGTCCCTGGTGCTGCCGCGCTCGGTCACGTCGAAGGTGACGCCCCTGAAGGGCAAGCGGCTGCGGATCACGGGCGAGGTGACGGCCGCGCCGGGCACCTCGTGCACGGGCAAGGTGACCATCCGGGTGAAGGCCGGGAAGGCCACGCTGCTCGCCAAGGGTGTGTCGCTGTCGAAGAGCTGCACGTTCGCGACGATCGTGACGCTCAAGACCAAGCGGTCGAAGGTCAGCGTCCAGGCCAGGTTCCTCGGCAACAGCGCGCTGAAGGCCCGGTCGGCGAAGACGAAGACGGTGCGCGTCGGCTGACGCGCACCGCGGCTGCGGCGACGCTCGGGGCTACCGCGCCCCGAGCGTCGTGCGCAGGCCCTCGAGCGCCCGGTCGCCCACGCGGTTGAAGGCGAGCTTCAGCGCGGGGTCGAGCAGCTTGAGCGGGCCCTTCATCGAGAGGTCCGCGTCGTACGTGATCCGCGTCCTGCCCTCGTGCGGCTCAGTGGTGATGCGATCCAGCGACACCACGCTCTTGTTCTCGCCGCGCAGCGTGATCGCGTGGGGCGCGTCGAACTCCGTCACGACGTAGGTCAGCTCGTTCTCGCGGCCCAGGAAGGACGCGACGAGATCGAACGTGCTCCCCACGCCGATGGCGCCGTCCTCGCCCCGCGTGGCCTTGACCACGCCCGGGTCCCACTCCTCGGTGCTGGTGAAGTCGGAGAGATAGGCGAAGATCTCCTCGACGGGCTTGTCGGTGTCGACGCTGGCGATGTAGCGAGCCATTCAGGCCTCCGTGGTCAGCCGCTCGAGCTCTTCCCAGAGCCGGCGGCGGTCGTCGTCGGACTCCTTCGTCCACGGGACGCGGTGCGTGGGACGCGCGCGCCGGTCGTGCCAGAAGGTCCCGGTGCTGTGCAGGGGCTCCTCGGCGGCGCCGAGCCAGACGATGGTGTCGGCGCCCTGGGCGGCGTCGCGCAGCAGCGGCCCCATGATCTTGTTGAAGGTCGGCAGGGACTCCTGGACGCCGGGGGTGTCGACCCAGCCGGGGTGCATGCTGTGCACGATCACGCCGCGCTCGTGCAGGCGCTCCGCCCACAGCTCGGTGAGGATGACCTCGGCCCGTTTGGTCTGCGCGTACTGACGCACGCCGTCGAACGTCCCTTCAGCGGCCTGCAGGTCATCGGCGTCGAGCTTTGCGGTGTACATGCCGCCCGAGGAGATGTTGATGACGCGCGAGGGCGCGGCAGCGGCGAGCAGGTCGGACAGCAGCGAGGTGAGCAGGAACGGGCCGGCGACGTTCGTGGCGAAGGTCAGCTCGATGCCGTCGTCGG
>JAEMQS010000005.1 GCA_016463765.1 Solirubrobacteraceae bacterium
GGACGGCCGGGTGCCGCGTCGCGGCGGCGTCCATCTCCTCCTTGAGCATGCCCTCGTACACGGGGGAGACGGTCCACTTGGGCCCGCCGTAGACCTTGCCGCTCATGCGCGCGGCGGTCCGGAAGGCGTACTCGGCCACCGCTCGGCAGGTGGAACGGGTGATCTTCTCGGTCCGGTAGGCGATCTCGTCGGGCCCGCCCTCCTCACCTTCACGCCACTGCTTGGCGCCATACGCGTCGTCGACGGCCATGCGGACGACCGCGATCGGGAAGTGCGTGCCGCCGACCGGCGTGACACCGGGAATCCGGCGGCCGGTGCGGATGATGACCTTGCCGTCGACCTCCTCGCGGAGGATGCGATTCGGGGAGCCGACGTCGTCCTTGCCCTCCGGGGTGACGGTCGCGGCCTTGATGCCGAACCCGGACGTGCGCATCGCCTTCGCGGCGTCGTGCACGATCTCGTTGTTCGTCTCGCGGCGCTTCGCCAGGGACAGGTCGTACCGGTCGAGCGCCACCTCGAAGCCCAGGACGTCCGGTGCCATGACACGCAGTGCCTGGTCCAGGAGTTCCTGGCCGGTTTCGTCGCCTTCGAGGACCGTGATCGTGAGGCTCATTCGTGCTTGCGACCCTAGCAACGGCCGCCGGGGCCGGGAGTAGCCTCACGGTCGTGAGCGGTTCGACATGCAGTTGGTGCGGGACACACATCGAGGCTGACGACGGGTTCCGGGCGGCTGAGCCTGCCGGCGAGCGTGTCGCGGCCTTCTGTCGGCTCGAGCATGTGGTCCCCTGGGCGATGCAGGGTGCCCACTGGGAGCCCGGCCGTCTGCTCGCCGAGCCGACCCGCGGGCTCGGCCGCTGTGCTTGGTGCGCAGACCCGCTTGACGACGCGCCGGTCTTCCTTGTCCGCCACCGCGGCGAACACCGGATCGGCGACGCCTTCTGCACTGTGACCCATCTCTCGGAGTGGGCAAAAGCGGGCGGTCGCTGGCGGACCGAGGCGTGAGTTCGGTCAGCGCCGGCGTGGCGCTGCCAGCAGCACGCGCACCTTCGTCCGCTTGGTCGTCGTCACGCCGGGCACGATCGTCGCCCGTGTAACCGCGGTGAGCTGTAGCGAGCGGTGGCCGCGGCGCCTGGCGGTCCGCAGAATCTGTCGCGCCTGACTGCCGAACGTGAGCTTGACCCGGCCGGGGCGGCCCTGGCGCAGGCTCGCCCGGCCGGAGCCGACGACGATCCGCAGGCGCTTTCGGCCGGCCGCCGCTGTGGCGCCGGCGCCCGTGTCGCGCGGCCGTGTGGCCCGGGGCCGGTCGAGGCCGAGCACCGCCTTGCGGGAACGGAGCTGGCGCAGGTGCTGCTCCACCGACGCGGCCAGACCGCGGGCGATGGCCATGCAGTCCGCCTGCGTGTCGCCGCTGCACAGCGCCTGGGCGCGCCCGAGGTCGATCGACACGATCTGGACGGGGCGGTCGGCGGCCTTCGCGGCCCCGAAGGCGTTCTGCACTGCAGTCGACAGGAAGAGCCCGACGGTCGAGGGGGCGCGCGGGCAGACCGGATCCTGCGCGACCCACTGCGCCGCCTTCGCCGTGCGGGTTCGCAGCTTCGGCTGTTCGCCCATGTTCACCACCCAGCACGCGACCGACAGGCCCTGCAGGTGCTCGGCCTCCATCTGGTCGACCTCTGCGTGGAACTGCCGCACGAGGGTGGCGCGGGCGGCGGCCTCGGCATCGTTCGGATCGCTTCCCTCCAGGTGGATCTGCACGAGACACGTCGTCGAATCGCGCACGTCCCACGGGCTGGCCGCCGGATCCTGCGGGACCCATTGCGCCGCCGCGGCCGTCCTGCGCGATGACGTGAACGGATTGCGCCCAGGTCGCTCGTCGCACCCGGTGCGTGCGACGAGGGAGGACGGGAATCCGGAGAGGTCGATGGTCCCCGGTCCGGCGGGCGGCTTGCCGCCGAAGCCCGTGCAGTTCTGCCACAGCGACACGCATGTCTGCACAGGGGCGGGCGGTGGGAATCCGGCGCACGTGCTGGTCCAGAGCCCGACGCAGATGAGCGGGGTGTTCGGGGCGATGGGCGTCGGCGGGGTGCCGGCGCCGCCCGGCGGCGCTCCCGGCGGGGGCGGCCCCTCACTGCCGCCGCCCGGCGGCGGAGGCGTCTCGCGCGAGAAGACCGTGACCGAGGCGTCGCCGCGCGCGGAGACGTAGATGTGCGACCCGTCGGTGGGGACGGCGATCGCGTTCGCGTCGTTCAGTCCCTCGGCGCCGCCGCAGCCCGAGCCGGCCGCCCCGTCCTTGAAGCACTGCTGGAACGTCAGCCGGCCGGCGGCGTCACGTGTGAACCCGGTCAGCGCCTCGCTGTCGACCGACCCCGTGTAGACCGACGCGCCGTCGGCGGAGACGGCAATCCCCTCCGGTCCGTTGAGCCCGGAGACCCCTCCGAGCCCGTTCTGGTAGAGGTCCAGCGGGATGAGGTCGCCGGCGATGGCGTCGCGGCTGAAGGAGACGACGGCGTCCTCGATCTGGCCGGTGACGTAGACGTTGCGGCCGTCCGCGCTCACCGCGAGGGCGCGCGCGCCATCCAGGCCCTGGGTCGCGCTGTTGCACAGCCCGCCGGTGTCCGAGACGCAGTTGCGCGGCGTGAGCGTGCCATCCGGCGCGCGGAGGAGGTTGACGACGGCGTCGTCGCCGCGGCCCGTGGCGTACACGTTGCGCCCGTCGGGGGCGACGGCGACCTGCTGGGCGGAGGCGAGTCCCTGGATCTCGCCGAGCGTGCACGTGCCCGGTGCGCCGATGTCCTTGAAGCAGCCGGCGTAGGTGAGGTCGCCGGTGGTCGCGTTGCGCGTCAGGACGTTGAGCGCATGGTCCGCCGGCGCGGCGACGTACACCGAGTTGCCCTCGGGGGACACCGCGACGCCCTCGGCGCCGCCGAGTCCGGCGCCCGCGTCGCAGCCCCCCGTGCCGGCGTCGTTGACGCAGCCCTGCAGTGTGAGGGCACCCGTTGCCGCATCGCGGGTGAACGTTGTCACCGCGGCATCGCCGCCGGCGGCGACGACGACGTCGCGCCCGTCCGGCGAGACGGCGATCGAGAGCGCCCCGTCGAGGCTCGTCACACCCCCGCTGCCGTCCGTCTCGACGTCGACCTGCGTCAGCAGCCCGCTGGCCTCGCGGCGGTACGCGGTGACCCGCGACTCGGCCTGCGCGGCGGCGTAGACGTGCCGTCCGTCGGGTGAGACCGCGACCGCGCGCAGGCCGCCGGCCCCGGGGGCCTGTCCGATGGGCGTCAGCGCACCGGGTGTCGCGGCGGCGATGCCGGGCAGCACCAGACCCAGGAGGGTGGCGCAACCCGCGGCGAACATGGGGCGAAGATCGAAGAGCACGGCCGTTCTTCCAGAAAGCAGGACGACCAGTATCGCTTCTGGGCCGACGCGCGGTCAACCCCCGCGGCGGCCTACGTGCCGGTCAGTTCCAGCTCGTCTGCCCGCGCCTCGAGCGCGGCGATGACGAAGGCGACGTGGCCGTCGAAGTCGACCCCGAGCTCGTCAGCGCCGCCACGCACGTCGTCGCGGTTGACGGCGGCCGCGAACGACGGCTGCTTGAGCTTCTTCTTCACGGACTTGGGCGTCAGGCCCACGATCCCGCCGGGACGGACCATCGCGCAGGCGACGAGGAAGCCCGACAGCTCGTCCACCGCTCGCAGCGTGTGATCGAGCGGCGTGGTTGCGGGCACGCCGAGGCTGTCCGCGTGGGCCGCGATCGCGGTGACCATCTCCGGGGGCGCGTCCCGCCGTTCGAGCTCGGCGATGATGAACCGGGGGTGACCGGTCTCCAGATCGGGGTGGCGTTCGTAGTCGGCGTCGTGCAGCAGCCCGGTGACCTGCCAGAGCTCCTCGTCATGCCCGCCCTCCCGCGCGTAGGCGGCCATCGCGGTGCCGACGGCCTCGCAATGGCGGCGCAACGAGGCACTCTCAACCCACTCGTGGAGCAGGGACCTGGCCTCGTCGGGCGAAATCCGTTGCGACATGGTTGGTACCCTAACCCAGCTTGCGCGCCTCGCTGACGGCCCCGTCCGCGCCGCGCGCATCGCCCCCCGCCCGCTTATGGAGAAGTTCGTCATCCACGGTGGTGCGCCGCTCTCCGGCACGGTGATCCCGGCCGGAAACAAGAACGGTGCCCTGCCCATCCTCGCCGCTGCCGTCCTCACGGAGGACGAGGTGATCGTGCGCAATGTCCCGCGCATCAAGGACACGGGCTCGATGCTCGCGATCCTCGAGGGGATGGGTGTGCGGGTGTCGTGGCTCAACGAGCACGACGTGGCCCTGCAGGCCGACGGGCTCGACGACGGCTGCGTCCAGGTCGACCGCGAGCACGCCGAGCGCATCCGTGCGTCGTTCCTGCTGGCCGGCCCGCTGCTCGCGCGCTTCGGCCGCGCCGTCATGCCGCCGCCCGGTGGTGACGTGATCGGCCGCCGGCGGCTGGATCCGCACCTCGACGCGTTCGCCGCCCTCGGCGCGACCTACACGCCGGGCCGGGACATCGATCTTCGGGCGGACGGCGGCCTGCGCGCCGGCGACGTCTTCATGGACGAGCCGTCTGTCATGGCGACCGAGAATGCCCTGCTCGCCGCGGCGCGCACGCCCGGCACCACCGTCATCGGCAACGCCGCCTGCGAGCCGCACGTCCAGGACCTCGCGCGCATGCTCGTGAAGATGGGCGCCGACATCTCGGGCATCGGCTCGAACGTCATGACCGTCACGGGCCGCGCGGACCTCCACGGCTGCGACCACACGATCGGGCCGGACCACATCGAGATCGGCTCGTTCATGGCGCTCGCGGGCGTCACGGGCGGCGAGATGCGGATCAAGGACACGTACCCCGACGATCTGCGCATGATCCGGCTCGCGTTCGAGCGCCTCGGCCTGCACTCCGACCTCGACGGCCACGACGTGGTTGTCCCGGGCGGACAGGATCTCGTCGTGGCGCGGGACCTCGGCGAGCACAAGATCAAGGTCCAGGACGGCCCGTGGCCGGCGTTCCCCGCCGACCTGACGTCGATCGTCCTCGCGCTCGCGACGCAGTGCGAGGGGTCGGTCCTCATCCACGAGTGGATGTTCGAGAACCGCATGATCTTCACCGACAAGCTCGTGCTCATGGGCGCGGACATCGTGCTCTGCGACCCGCACCGGGCCATCGTCACGGGGCGCTCGCGCCTGCGCGGCGAGCGCGTCGAATCCCCGGACATCCGGGCGGGCATGGCGATGCTCATCGCCGCGCTGTGCGCCGACGGCACCTCGGAGATCGGCAACATCCGCCAGATCGACCGCGGGTACGAGCGCATCGACGAGCGGCTCCGTGAGCTCGGCGCGCGCATCGAGCGGGTGGCGACCGAGCCGCAGCCCGCCATTCACGCCTAGTCTGGGCCCTATGACCCTCCCGATCCCCTCCGGGACGCGTGACGTCCTGCCGGACGAGATGCGTGAGCTGCGCGCGATCAGCGACGCGCTGCGCAGCGTGTTCGAGGAGGCCGGCTACGGCGAGGTCAGCACGCCCGCGCTCGAGTACGAGTCGGTGCTCGCGAAGGGCGACCTCGCGGGCGCGCGTCCCGCGTACCGCGTCGTCGACGACCACGGAGACGTGCTCGTCCTTCGGTCGGACATGACGGTGCCGATCGCGCGGGTGGCATCGACCCGCTACGCGACCGCCGAGCCGCCGCTGCGGTTCTGGTACCTCGCGCACGCCTACCGGCAGGTGCGGCCCCGCCGCGGCATGTCGCGGGAGCTGCTGCAGGTGGGCATCGAGCTCATCGGCTCCGGGGCGCCCCAGGGCACCGCCGAGGCGCTGACGGTCCTGTGCCGCGGTCTCGCCGCGACGGGGCTGCGGGACTTCCGCGTCGGCTTGGGCGACGCGTCGCTCTTCCCGGGCGTGCTGGAGGGACTCGGTATCGCCGACGAGGCGCGCACGAAGATCCTCCATGAGCTCAGCACGCACGACTTTGTCGGGGTCGAGCGCGAGCTCATCTCCGCCGGACTGGATCGCGCGGCCGCCGAGAGTCTGCTGGACCTCGCGCAGCAGCGCGGTGGTGCCGAGGTCCTCGAGACCGTGCCGCCGGCCGCCGCCGCCTCGGTGGAGGGGATGCGCGACGTGCACGCGCTGCTCGACGACGACGTGGCCGAACGCGTGATCTTCGACCTCGGCCTCGTGCGCGACCTCGGGTACTACACCGGGGCCGTCTTCGAGGTGTACGACCCGGCGCTCGGCGTCCCGCTCGGTGGCGGTGGGCGCTACGACGACCTGCTCGGCCAGTTCGGCCGGCCGCAGCCCGCGGTCGGGTTCGCACTCGTGGTCGACCGACTCCACCTCGCACTGCACGCGGAGGAAGGCCGATGACCCCGCCGCTCACCATCGCCGTGCCGCGCGGCGCGCTCATGCGCGAGACGCTCGAGCTGCTCGACCGTCTCGGCATCGACACCACCGAGGTGCGCGCCAACGACCGCAAGCTGCTCTTCGCGGACATCGGGATCGTCACGATGCGCCCGAGCGACGTCCCCACGTACGTCGAGGCCGGCGCCGCGGACATCGGGATCACCGGCAAGGACGTGCTCACCGAGCAGTCCGAGCGCGAGGTCTACGAGCTGCTCGACCTGCACTACGGCTTCTGCCGGATGGTCGTCGCGAGTGTCGACGGGCCGGACCCGGCCGAGGAGGCGCTGCGCCGGCTCGGCATCGTCCGCATCGCGACCAAGTACCTGAAGACGGCGTCCAGGTATTTCGAAGCGACCGGACGCCAGGCGGAGATCGTGGAGGTCAAGGGGTCGGTCGAGCTCGCGCCGCTCACCGGTCTGGCCGAGGCGATCGTCGATCTCACCGCGACGGGCACGACCATGCGCGAGAACGGGCTGATCGAGCGCGAGCACCTCTTCGACTCGACGGCGCGGCTCATCGCCAACCCCGTCGCGCACAAGCTGAAGGCCGAGGCGATCGACGACCTCGTCGCCCGGATTCGCGAGCTGGAGCTCACCCGTGCGGGTTGAGCGCCTCGCGGTGGATGGCGACCCGGCCGCGGTGGCCGCCGCCGCACGCGCCATGGCCCCGCAGGCCGACTCGGTCGCCGGCAGCGTGGCGGAGATCATCGAGACGGTGCGCAGCGGGGGAGATGCGGCCCTGCGCGAGCTCGTCGAGCGCTTCGACTACGGCGGCGCCGCGCCCGCGGACGCGCAGCTGCGCGTGCCGGCGGAGGCGTTCGAGGTCGACCTCGACCCCGAGCTGCGCAACGGTCTGCAGGTCGCCATCGCCAACGTCGCGATCGTCGCGGACGCCGGTGTGGGCGAGGACCGCGAGGTCGTGCTGCCGCAGGGGCAGACGGTGACGCTGCGCGAGATCCCCGTCACCCGGGCCGCCATCTACGTCCCCGGTGGCCGCAACCCGTACCCGTCGACGCTCATCATGGGCGTCGTGACCGCGCGCGCCGCGGGGGTCGAGGAGGTCTGCGTCGTGACGCCGCCGCCGGTGCACCCGGTGATCCTCGGCGCCGCCGCGCTCGCCGGGGTCCACGAGGTCTACGCGATGGGCGGCGCGCACGCCGTCGCCGCGCTGGCGTACGGCACGGAGTCGGTCCCGCGCGTCGATGTCATCGCCGGTCCCGGCAACCTCTGGGTCCAGGAGGCCAAGCGCCAGGTGTCCGACGCGGTCGGCATCGACGGTTTCTACGGGCCGAGCGACCTCGCGGTCGTGTTCGACGGCGACGCCGATCTCGACCCGATCGCGCTGGACCTCCTCGCACAGGGCGAACACGGACCCGCGAGCGTCGTGCTGGCCGCCAGCGACGACGCCGAGGCGCTCGAGGCGCTGGCCGACCGCGTGGCCGAGCTCGCCGCCGACCGGGACACCGTCGACGCGGGCGGGGTGGTGCTCGCGCACGCCTCCAGCCCGCTGGAGGCGCTGGCCGTCAGCGAGGCCTTCGCGCCCGAGCACCTGCAGCTCGTCGGGCCGTCGTGCGAGCGGCTGGCCCGCCGGGTGCAGCGTGCCGGCTGCGTGTTGGTGGGCGGCGCGAGCGGCACCGCCTTCGGCGATTACGTCGCCGGTTCGAACCACTGCCTTCCCACCGGCGGCGCCGCACGATTCGCGTCGGGGCTGTCCGCACGCGTGTTCCGGCGCCGTATGAGCGAGGTGCGCCTGGGGCCCGCCGCCGCGACGCTCGCGCCCGCAGGCGCCGCGATCGCCCGCGCGGAGGGCTTCGAGGTGCACGCCCAGTCGATGGAGGCCCGGATCGGGCAAACTCACGGATCGTGACTCGCACCGCTGCCATCGACCGCGCCACGAAGGAAACCGACGTGCGCCTGAGCCTGACCCTCGACGGGACCGGCGACGGCGTGCGCGAGACGGGCGTCGGCTTCTTCGACCACATGCTCGACCTGCTCGCCCGCCACGGGCGGATGGACCTCGACGTGAAGGTCACCGGCGACCTGCAGACCGGCGGTCACCACACCGTGGAGGACACCGGGATCGTCCTCGGCCAGGCGCTGGACCGGGCGCTGGGCGACCGCGCAGGCATCTACCGCTACGGCGCGGCGACCGTCCCGATGGACGAGGCTCGCGCGAGCTGCGCCCTGGACATCTCCGGCCGACCCTTCGTGGCCTTCGACGCGCCGCAGCTCGTGCCCGGCGTGACCGGCGGGTTCGATCACGAGCTGACGGAGGAGTTCTTCCGCGCAGTCGCGAACTCGGCCAAGCTCACGCTGCACCTCGATGTCCAGCGCGGCACGAACGCGCACCACATCATCGAGGCGCTCTTCAAGGCGTTCGCGCGTGCGCTGCGCGCCGCAACGAGCATCGACCCGACGGAGACGGGCGTCCCGTCCACGAAGGGCACGCTGACGACGTGATCGGGGTCGTCGACTACGGGATGGGCAACCGCCGCTCCGTCGTCAAGGCCTTCGAGCGCGTTGGGGCACAGGTCGACCTGACGAGTGACGAGCGGGCGCTCGAGCGCGCCGAGGGACTCGTGCTGCCCGGCGTGGGCGCGTTCCCGGAAGCGATGCGCCGGCTGACGTCGTCGGGTCTTGGTGACCTGATCCGCGAGCGGTCGGCGGCCGGCGTCCCGGTCATCGGCCTCTGTCTCGGCATGCAGCTGCTGTTCGAGCGCAGCGAAGAGCACGAGGGCGCCGAGGGGCTCGGCCTGCTGGGCGGCGAGGTGCGCCGGCTCGATCCGAAGGGGCAAAAGCTGCCGCACATCGGGTGGAACCTCGTCCGCGCCACGCGCACCGGCTCGCCGTTGCTCGCGGGCATGCCGGATCCGGTGGCGCTCTACCACGTGCACACCTTCGTCGTGCACCCCACGGACCCCGACGACGTGCTCGGGGTGGGGCAGTACGGCAGTGAGTTCGTCTCGCTCGTCGCCCACGGGCTGACGATCTTCGGCGCGCAATGCCATCCTGAGAAGTCCTCGACGCACGGCCTCCAGCTGCTGCGCAACTACGTCAAGCACTGCCGCGAGGTCGCCTTCGCATGATCCTGTATCCCGCCATCGACATCTATGAGGGCAAGGCCGTCCGCCTTGTCCAGGGTGACTTCAACGCCAAGACCGTCTACGAGGACGATCCGCTCGAGGCCGCCCGCCACTGGGTGCAGGAGGGCGCGCGCTTCCTGCACGTCGTCGATCTCGACGGCGCGAAGACCGGCGAGCCGAAGAACCTCGACCACCTCCAGCGCATCACCAGCGAGCTGGGCGTCCCGGTGCAGACCGGTGGCGGCCTGCGGTCGCTGCCCGCCGTGCGCGACGCGCTGCGCGCCGGCGCCGAGCGGGTGATCCTGGGCACCGCGGCATTCACGGACGTCGACTTCCTCGACGACGTGCTGTCGGCGTACGGCGACCGCGTCGTCGTGTCCGTCGACACGCGCGGGGGGAACATCTCCACCGCGGGCTGGACCGAGACGACGCAGATGCCGGCGGACGCGGTCATCGAGCGCCTCCAGGACCGCGGCGTGCGCTCGTTCGTCTACACGAACGTCGACCGCGACGGCATGCAGGGCGGCGCGGACATCGACGAGGTCAAGCGCATCGCGTCGGTCGTGCGCGGTCGCTTTCTCTATTCCGGCGGGATCGGGTCACTGGCCGATCTCCAGGCGCTCGCAGAGCTGCGCCAGGTCAACCTCGGCGGGGTGATCGCCGGCAAGGCGCTCTACGAGCGCAAGTTCACGATCGCCGAGGGGCAGGCCGCGCTGGAAGGCCGCCTGCCGCTGGTCCAGGAGGGATAGCCATGTCCGAAGAGCGCGTGGTCGTCGAGATCGACGGCCCCATCGCCGAGGTGCGACTGAACCGCGGTGCGAAGCACAACGGTCTCGATCGCGCGATGTTCGACGGCATCGTCGCGGCGATCGCGCGGCTGCGTGACGAGCCCGGTGTCCGCGCCATCGTCCTGTACGGGGACGGCCCTAGCTTCTGCGCCGGCCTGGACTTCGCCGGGTTCGACGGGGACCCCACGTCGATCCTCGACCGCCCCGACGGGCAGCTGGCGAACGTCGCGCAGCAGGTGTCCTACGGGTGGATCGAGCTGCCGGTACCCGTCATCGCGGCGGTGCACGGCAACTGCTTCGGCGGGGGGCTGCAGATCGCGCTCGGCGCGGACGTCCGCTTCGTGACGCCCGATGCCCGGCTCTCCGTCATGGAGGCCAAGTGGGGCCTGATCCCCGACATGGGGATCACCGCGGCGCTCCCGCGGCTCGTCGGCATCGACCACGCGCTCGAGTTGACCTACACCGCGCGGATCATCAGCGGCGAGGAGGCTGAGAGCCTCGGCCTGTGCACCCACGTGGCGGAGGACCCCCTCGCGGCGGCCCGCACGCTGGCGACCGAGATCGCGGAGCGGTCGCCGGATGCGGTCCGGATGACCAAGCGGCTCTACCGCGAGGCGTGGCACATGGCGCCCGCGGAGGCGCTGAAGCTCGAGACCGATCTGCAGGTGCAGATCATGGGCAAGCCCAACCAGATGGCCGCCGTCGTGGCGGGCATGACGAAGCAGCCCGCCGAGTTCGGCGAACCCATCGTCTAAGCGATCAGGACGATTGCCATGCACCTCAAGCGCGTCATCCCCTGCCTCGATGTGGCCGAGGGGCGCGTGGTGAAGGGGACGAACTTCGTCAACCTGCGCGACGCCGGCGATCCCGTCGAGCTGGCCGAGCGCTACGACGCCGAGGGCGCCGACGAGCTCGTGTTCCTCGACATCACCGCGACGTCAGATGCGCGGGACACGATCGTGGACCTCGCTCGGCGGACGGCGGACAACGTCTTCATCCCGTTCACCATCGGCGGCGGAATCCGCAGCGTCGCGGACGCGCAGGCGGTCCTCGACGCGGGCGCGGACAAGGTCGCGGTGAACTCCGCGGCGGTGAAGCGGCCGGAGCTCATCAACGAGCTCGCGGATGTGTTCGGGGCACAGTGCGTGGTGTTGGCCATTGATTCGAAGTGGCGAGACGACGGGACCGCGGAGGTCTTCGTCGCCGGAGGCCGCACGCCGACGGGCGTCGAGACCATCGGCTGGGCGGCCGAGGGCGTGGCCCGGGGCGCCGGGGAGATCCTGCTGACGAGCATGGACCGCGACGGCACGAACGTCGGCTACGACCTGAAGCTCACGCGCGCGGTCTCCGACGCCGTCAGCGTGCCGGTCATCGCGTCGGGCGGGGCCGGGACGCTCGAGCACCTCGCCGAAGCCCTCGAGGCCGGCGCCGACGCCGCGCTGGCGGCCTCGATCTTCCACTACGGCACGTACTCGCTGGCCGAGACGAAGGCGTTCCTGGCGGACGCCGGGATCGCGGTCCGCCCGATCGATTAGCGCTCGCGCCGGAACCGCACACCCTGCGGGTCCAGGCCGAAGATCGACGAGTACCCGTTGAAGTAGATCCGCCGGCCGTCGCTGATCACGGGGTTGAACGCCCCGCGGCGCGTCTTCCACACCGTCTTGCCGGTGTTCGCCCCCAGCGCCCAGCTCGACTTCTTGCCGAGGTCGCTGAAGAACACGAGGTCGCCCACGACGGTGGCCGCGCCGCTGATCTTCGAGCCGAGCTTGCGGGTCCAGCGCTTCGCGCCGGTCTTGGCGTTCAGGGCGTAGAACGTGCCGTCGTACGAGCCGAGCCACACCGTGGGCGGGCCGCCGGCGACCTCGCCGACCGCCGGGGAGGCGTACACGTAGTCGCCCGTTCCCGTGCGCCAGGCGAGTTCGCCGTCGCGACTGGCGAACGAGTAGACGTTGCCGTCCGTGTTGCCGATGTAGACCCGGCCGTAGGCGACCGATGGCGTCGAGTAGAACTGGCCGCTGGACAGGCCGAAGCCCGCCCCGCGGGTGCCCGCCGTCCAGACCCGCTTGCCGTCGCGCCGCCGGATCGCGTGCAGACGGCCGTCGTAGTCCCCGAAGTACAGCTTCCCGTCGGCGAGCGCGACCGCGCTCTTGACCGCGCCCGACGCCTTGTACCGCCAGCGGATCTGCCCGTCGCTGGCGCGCAGGTTGTAGACCGTGCCGTCCTCCGTGCCGAAGATCAGGCGTCCGCGGTCCAGGAGCGGCGACGACTCGGCCCGGCTCGGGAGCTTGCGCGACCAGCGGGTGCGCCCGGACTTCTGGCGCAGCGCCACGACGCGACCGCCCTTGATGCCCTTGCCGCGCTGGAGCAGGACGACGTAGACCGACGCGCCGCCGCAGGCCGGCGAGGACGCCGCCAGGTAGCCGAGCTTGCGGGTCCACAGGACCTTGCCCGTCGTGCGGGAGATCCGGTACAGCGCCCCGTTGTTCTTCAGCAGGAACAGCGAGCGGCCGCACAGGACCGGGGTGAACTCCAGGAGCACGCGGCCGCGTTCGGCCCACGCCTGACGGAACGGCGGACGGAGCTCGCGATTGAGCGGCAGGACGTGCGTGCGGGCCTTGTCGTAGCCGTAGACCGGCCAGGTGAAGCCGTCGTCGGCGGGATGGCGCGGCGGGGGCTCCTCCGGCACGGTCTGCGTGGGCGTCGGCGGGGCGGTCTCGACGAACTCGACGTCGGCGTTGGAGATATCGCGCTCGCTGCGCGACGCCATGAACGCGGCCGTCGCGGCGACTGCCACGAGCGCGGCCAAGACGCCGACGAGGACCCACCGCCGACGTCCGTGGGGCAGGCGGGACATCCATGTCAGGGTAGGCCCCCGACCGGGCGGGCCGGGAGACTGTGCCGGCATGGCCTCTGTTCTCGAGCATCTCGACGCCCTGCCGGGCGGCGCGCACCTGCGGGCGGCCGTGGCCGAGACCGGCGTGCCCGCGTACCTCGTCGGCGGCGCCGTGCGCGACCTGCTGCTGGGCCGGACGCCCCGGGAACTGGACGTGGCGGTCGAGGGCGATCCGGAGCCGCTGCTGCTGGCGCTGGGAGGGGAGGCCGAGCGCCATCCGCGCTTCGGGACAGCCGTCGTGCGGGGCGACGGCTGGTGCGTCGACGTGGCGCGGTGCCGGGTCGAGACGTACGCGTACCCCGGGGCACTGCCCGACGTCGAGCCGGCGGACATCGCCACCGATCTGCTGCGGCGCGACGCGACGATTAACGCCATCGCGATCAGACTGACCGACGGGCGGGAGGTTGCGGCGCCGTCGGCCCGGGCGGACCTCGATGCCGGCGTGCTGCGCGTGCTGCACGACAGGTCGTTCCTTGACGACCCCACGCGCCTGTGGCGCCTGTCGCGCTACCGCGCCCGGCTCGGGTTCGCGCTCGAGCCGAAGACCGATGGGTTGGCCGCCGCTGCGGTGGACGGTGGTGCGCTGGAGCGCGTCTCGGGCACGCGGATCGGCAACGAGCTGCGCCTGGCGCTGCGGGAGGATGACCCGGCGGGTGCCCTGCGGTCGGCGGTGGCGATGGGGCTCGCGCCGTGGCTGGATCCTGATGAGCGCCGGATCGGCGTCGTCGCCGTGGATGCACGGGAGGACCTGGTGACCCTCGCTGCGGCGTTGGCGCCGGACACCGACGCCGCGTTCCTGCACGAGCTCGGCTTCTCCCGGGCGGAGAGCGAGGTGCTGCTGCGGGCGCTGGCGGTGCGCGCGGGGCATCACCGGCCGGTGGGGGCGCGGGCGTCGGAGGTCGCAGAGGCGTTCCGGGGCCTGCCCGTCGAGGCACTGGCGCTCGCGCCCAAGGAGGACCGCGCCGCGGTGCGCCGGTGGCTGGACGAGCTGCGCCACGTCCGGCTCGAGATCTCGGGGGACGACCTGCTGGCCGCGGGGGTTCCGCGCGGGCCCGAGGTGGGCGCACGCCTGGAGGCGGCGCTCGCCGCCGTTCTCAACGGGGAGGTGCCCGGTGACCGCGAGGCACAGCTGCGCGCCGCGCTCGCCGGGCCCTAGGATCGAGCCAGATGCTCGCGACCGCGCTGCCCGAGCCCTTCACCTGGGCGCACGACCACATCCACATCGACCTCGGCGGCGGCGCCCACGCGCTGTTCACCACGCGGCGCGGAGGGGTGGCCACCGGCCCGTACGCGAGCCTCGACCTCGCGATCGGCGAGGGTGAGCACGATCCCGACGCGGTGCAGACCAACTACGCGCGGCTGGCGGGTCAGATCGGCGTGCCGCGCGAGCGGATCGTGCAGGGCCGCCAGGTGCACGAGGCGACCGTCGGGCGGGTCGAGGGCCCGGACGGGATCGCCGAGGCGACCGACGGCCACGCCACGGCAACGCCGCGGCTCCCGCTCCTCGTCCTGACCGCCGACTGCCTGCCCGTCGCGCTGGCCGCCGACGGGGCGGTGGCGATGCTGCACGCCGGGTGGCGGGGCCTGGCCGCGGGGATCCTCGCCGAAGGGGTGGCCGCGCTGCGCGAGGTCGGCGGCGCCGGGCCGGTCACCGCCGCGATCGGGCCCGGGGCCGGACCGTGCTGCTACGAGGTGGGCGACGAGGTCCGCACCGCGTTCGCAGACGTGCCCGGCGCGGCGCAGGGCCGTCACGTCGACCTCAAGGCCGTCGCCACCGCGCAGCTGCGCGACGCCGGCGTGGCGCACATCCACGACACCGGGCTCTGCACGATGTGCAGCGATCCCGCGCTCTTCTTCAGCCACCGCCGCGACGCCGGCGTCACCGGACGGCAGGCGGGGGTCGCATGGCGGAGCTGATCACCGGGCTCGAGGTCGACGGCGTCAGGGCCGGGCTCGCGCGGGTCCGGGCGCGGATCGACGCCGCCGCCGAGCGGGCGGGGCGCGATCCGCAGGCCGTCGAGCTCGTCGCGGCGACCAAATACGTCGCGCTCGACGAGATGGGCGTCCTCGCCGACGCCGGCATCACGGTCGTGGCCGAGAACCGCGCCCAGGACCTGCAGGCCAAGGTCGAGCGGTACGGCGATCGCTTCACGTGGGACTTCATCGGCCACCTCCAGAGCCGGAAGGTGAAGGTCGTCGCGCCGCTCGTGCGCCGGATCCACTCGGTCAGCAGCGACTCCGTGCTCGGGCAGCTCGAGCGCGTCGGCCCCGAGCTGGGCCGTGAACTCGAGGTGCTCGTCGAGGTCAACGTCAGCGGGGAGGAGGCCAAGAGCGGGCTGGCGCCCGGCGCGCTCGACGGCTATCTCGACCGGCTGGGTGCGATCGACGGGGTCCGCCCGGTCGGCCTCATGACCATGCCGCCGCGGGCCGAGACCGCCGAGGACAGCAGGCGCTGGTTCGCGCTGCTGGCCGAGCTGGCGGGCGCCCGAGCGCTGCCGCACCTGTCGATGGGGACGACCCAGGACTTCGAGGTGGCGGTGGAGGAAGGCGCCACGCTCGTGCGGATCGGCACGAGCATCTTCCGATGATCAGGGAGGATTCCGGCCTCCGAGGGCTAACCTTCAGGCGAGATGGCCTTCAGTGACTCCTGGCATCGTGCGCTCGTGTACTTCGGCTTGGCCGAGGAACGCGAGTACGAACCCGAACCCGCGCCGGCCCCCGAGGCCGAGCTCGAGGACCGGTATCGCGAACGCCCCAACGTCCGCCGGCTGCGTCGCCGCCGTGACGAGATCGACGACATCTTCGCCGACGACGAACCGGCCGGCCGGCCCACCACCGCGCTGCGCCCCGTCGGCGGCGGGCGCACGAACGGAGACGTCCGCGTGCACCTCGTGATCCCCAAGAGCTTCAACGACGCCCAGCAGGTCGCCGACAAGTTCAAGGACGCCGTCCCGGTGATCCTCAACCTGCAGGGCACCGAGACCGACCTGAGCAAGCGGCTGATCGACTTCGCCTCCGGGCTGACGTACGCGCTCGACGGCGGCATGCAGCGCATCGCCGACAAGGTCTTCATGCTGACCCCCCGCAACGTCGAGATCTCCGCCGAGGAGCGCGCGCGGCTGATCGAGAAGGGCTTCTTCAACCAGTCCTAGCTGGTCGGGCTCGTCATGCAGATCGGAATCATCGGCGCCGGGAATCTCGGCCTCGCCTTCGCGCGGGGCCTCGCGGCGCCGGTCCTCGTCAGTGACGCCGACCCGGCACGCGCCCAGGCGCTGGCCGACGAGGTCGGCGGTCGCGCGTGCTCCTCGAACGCCGAACTCGCGGCGCAGGCCGATGTCGTGGTCCTGTGCCACAAGCCGCCGCAGCTCGAGCCGGTGGCCGCCGAGATCGACGCGGTCGGCGGCGGGGTGCTCTCCTTCGTCGGCGCACGGACCGTCGCGGACCTGCGCGCCGCCTACCCCGGCGTGCCCGTCGTGCGGGCCATGCCGAACACGGCGCTCGAGGTCGGGGAGTCGGTCATCGCCGTCGTCCCGCCCGGACCGGGCGAGGAGGCCTTCCACGCGCAGGCCGTCGAGGTCATGGAGCGGGTGGGCGAGGTCGTGCTGCTCCCCGAGGCGCAGATGATGCTGTCGCAGATCAGCTCGGGGGCCATGCCGGCGTACGTCGCGCTCGTCGCCGAGGCCCTCATCGACGCCCTCATCCGCCAGGGTCTCGACGCCGGCACGGCGACGCGACTGGTCGCCGGCAGCATGCCCGGCGCCGCGAAGATCGTCGCGCGGTCCGGCGGGGACACGCTCGGCGTGCGCCGGGCGGTGACGTCCCCCGGCGGGACGACCGCGAAGGCGCTCAACGCCCTCGAGGCCGGTGGCGTACGCGCCGCCTTCGCCGAGGCGGTCGACGTGATCGCGAGCCCCGCGCGATGATCCCGGGCGTGTTCATCCTCGCTGACGCCCGCGGGCAGGTGGCCGACTTCCTCGGCGCGCTGCTCCTCGTCTACACGCTCATCATCTTCGTCTACATCATCACGTCGCTGATCTTCTCGTTCGGCGGGAAGGTGCCGTACAGCCGCTGGAGCGACGCCATCCTCGGGTTCCTGCGCGACGTGTGCGAGCCCTATCTCGGCCTGTTCCGGCGCTTCATCCCGCCGATCGGACCGCTCGACATCAGCCCGATCGTCGCGATCCTCGTCCTGCAGATCGTCGGCGGGATCCTCGTCGGCCTCGTCCGCGGGTGACGGCGACCGGCGCCTGGGTCCGCGCGCTGATCACGGCCGCGGTGGTGCTCGCGGCCGACCAGCTGACGAAGCAGCTCGCGATCGATGCGGTCGCGCGCGGCACGCGGGAGGACTTCTTCCTGTTCCTCGATCTGGTGAACGTCCGGAACACGGGCGTGGCGTTCGGGGCGCTGCAGAACGGCGGGATCATCGTGGGGGTCGTCGTGGCGCTGGCACTGGTCGCCCTTCTGGCGTTCTTCGGCCGCAACGCGACGCGACCGCTGGCCTGGCTGCCCGTCGGCCTGCTCCTCGGCGGCGCGCTGGGCAACGTGATCGACCGCATCCGGATCGGCGCGGTCATCGACTACCTCAAGCTGCCCAACTGGCCGGCGTTCAACCTCGCCGACGTGTCGATCACGGTCGGCGTCATCCTGCTGGTGATCGTCATCGAGCGCGGGGCGCGTGAGGATGCGGCTGCGCGTCCCGCCTGAGGCCGAGGGCGAACGCCTCGACGTCCTGCTCGCGGAGACGCTGGGGTCCCGTGCGCGGGCGCAGCGCCTGATCGCCGCGGGGCAGGTGCTGGTCGACGGCGCACCCGCGCAGAAGCGGCTGCTCGTCACCCCGGGGCAGGAGATCGAGGTGGATGAGACCGACAACCGGCCCGCCCCGGTCCCGGCGCAGGGGATGGACGTCCCGGTGGTCTACGAGGACGACGCCGTCCTCGTCGTCGACAAGCCCGCCGGCCTCGTCGTCCACCCGGCTCCCGGGCATCGGGGTACCACGATGGTGGAGCTGCTCGCCGGCCGCGCGGCCGGGGGTGAGGCCGAGCGGCCCGGGATCGTGCACCGCCTGGACCGTGAGACGTCGGGGTTGCTCGTCGTCGCGCGCACCGAGGACGCGCACCGCACCCTGAAGCGCGAGCTGGAGGCGCGTGAGATCGAGCGGGAGTACGTGACCCTCGTCGAGGGCAGGCCGCCCGCCCGCACCGGGACGATCGATGCGCCCCTCGGGCGCGACCGTCGTCGGCGCACCCGTCGCTCCAGTGACAGCGACGATGCGCGGCCGGCCGTCACGCATTTCTCCATCGAGGAGGAGTTGCCGGGCTTCACCCTGTTGCGCGTCCATCTCGAGACCGGGCGCACCCACCAGATCCGCGCTCACCTGCTGGCCATCGGCCATCCGGTGGCCGGCGATCCGGAGTACGGGACGCCCGGCCAGCTCGGTCTGGAGCGCCAGTTCCTGCACGCGCGGCGCCTGTCGTTCACCCACCCCGCGTCCGGCAAGCGCGTCGAGTTCGCGTCCGCGCTGCCCGATGACCTGGCCGCGGTGCTGGCGCGGCTGCGGTCCGGCTAGACTCACCGCGACCTTTTCCTGAACCCGACCCCGCCGGGTGCACATAGGCCGCGGACCCTGTCCGGTCATCACGACCGGATCCGCGTGCCAGCCGGCGGGTATTTCTTCTCATCTATCTCAAGGGAGCTGCACCACGATGGCCAACGTTGGCATCAAGGAGCTGCTGGAGTCCGGAGTCCACTTCGGCCACCAGACACGTCGTTGGAACCCGAAGATGCGCCGCTTCATCCACGGCGAGCGCGGCGGGATCTACATCATCGACCTGCTGCAGACCGAGCGGCTGCTGCGCGACGCCCAGGAGTTCGCGAGCGCGCTGAGTCACCGCGGCGGCACCGTCCTGTTCGTCGGCACGAAGAAGCAGGCGCGCGAGGGCGTGAAGGCGTCGGCCGAGGCGGCCGGCATGCCGTACGTCAACAACCGCTGGCTCGGCGGTCTGCTCACGAACTTCCAGACGATCCAGAACCGCATCAAGCGGCTCCACGATCTCGAGCGCTGGGAGACCGAGGGTCAGCTCCAGCTGCTCCCGACGCGTGAGCGCATGGCGGCCCAGGCCGACCTCGAGAAGCTGCGCCACAACCTCGGCGGCGTGAAGAACATGAAGGGCGTCCCCGACGCGATCTTCATCGTCGACCTCAAGACCGAGGTCATCGCCGTCGCGGAGGCCCAGCGCCTGCGCATCCCGATCATCGGCCTCGTCGACACGAACTGCGACCCGGACGGCATCGACTTCGTCATCCCGGGCAACGACGACGCGATCCGCTCGTGCGCGCTCATCACGGAGGCCATCGGCGGCGTCGTCGCCGAGGGCAACCAGACCTTCCGCGAGGAAGAGGAGCGTGCCCGCAAGGAAGCCGAGGAGAAGGCCAAGCGCGAGGCTGAGGAGAAGGCCAAGCGCGAGGAGGAGGAGAAGGCGCGCAAGGAGGCCGAGGAGGCGGCGCGCAAGGAGGCCGAGGCCGCAGCTGCCGCCGAGGCCGCTGCCGCCGCTGCGGCACCTGCGCCGGCCGCTGAGGCTGCGCCCGCGGCTGAGGCCCCTGCCGCTGAGGCTGCGCCCGCGGCTGAGGCCGCGCCGGCCGCTGAGGCCGCGCCGGCCGAGGCGCCTGCCGCAGAGGCGCCTGCGGCTGAGGAGAAGCCTGCGGCTGAGGAGAAGCCTGCGGCTGAGGAGAAGCCGGCGGCTGAGGAGAAGCCCGCGGCTGAGGAGAAGCCGAAGCCCAAGAAGGCGCCCGCCAAGAAGCCTGCGGCGAAGAAGCCGGCCGCCAAGAAGACCACTGCGAAGGCCGCGGCCGAGGAGCCCAAGGCGGAGAAGGCCCCGGCTGCGGAGACCAAGACCGAGACCGAGGAAGCGACCAAGTGAGCACCGTCCAGATCAGCGCGAAGGACGTCAAGGCGCTCCGCGACCGCACCGGCGCGGGGATGATGGAGTGCAAGGGCGCGCTCCAGGAGACCGGGGGCGACATCGACAAGGCCGTCGAGCTGCTGCGCGTCAAGCTCGGCAACAAGGTGGCCAAGCTCGCCGGTCGCGAGACCAGCGAGGGCACCGTCCAGTCGTACATCCACGCGACCGGCAAGGTCGGCGTGCTCGTCGAGGTCGACTGCAACACCGACTTCGTCGCGACGAACGACGACTTCATCGCGTTCGCCAAGGACATCGCCCTCCACGTCGCCGCCATGCCGACGGCGAAGTACGTCAACGAGGACGAGGTCGACGAGGAGGCCAAGGCCGCCGAGCTGCGCGTCTACGAGCAGCAGGCCGCGGCTGAGGGCAAGCCCGAGAACATCCAGACGAAGATCGCCGAGGGCAAGCTCAAGAAGTGGCTCGAGGAGGTCGTGCTCCTGAACCAGGTGCACGTCAACGCGGACAAGTACGAGGGCCGCACGATCGAGCAGATGCGCGCCGACCTCTCGGCCAAGACCGGCGAGAACGTCGTCGTCCGTCGCTTCGTCCGCTTCGCCGTCGGCGACGAGTGAGCGAACCCGCCTTCAAGCGGATCCTGCTGAAGCTGTCCGGCGAAGCCCTGATGGGCGAGCTGGACTACGGCACCGACCCCGCGCGCCTTCGCACCATCGCCAAGCAGGTGGCGGCGATCCACGAGCGCGGGGTCGAAGTCGCGATCGTCGTCGGCGCGGGCAACATCTACCGCGGCATGCAGGGTGCCGCGGCGGGGATGGACCGCGCCACGGCCGACTACATGGGCATGCTGGCGACCGTCCTGAACGCGCTGGCGTTCCAGGACGCGCTGGAGAAGGAGAACGTCCACACGCGCGTGCAGTCGGCGATCACGATCAGCGAGGTCGCCGAGCCGTACATCCGGCGCCGGGCGATGCGCCACCTCGAGAAGCAGCGCGTCGTCATCTTCGCGGCCGGCACCGGCAACCCGTTCTTCACGACGGACACCGCGGCCGCGCTGCGCGCCGTGGAGATCCACGCCGAAGCCATCCTCATGGCGAAGAACGGCGTCGAGGGCGTGTTCACCGCCGACCCGCGCACGGACCCGGACGCGACGCTGATCGACGAGATCACGCACATGGATGCGATCCAACGTCAGCTGCGTGTGATGGACTCCACCGCTCTGACCCTGTGCATGGAGAATCGACTTCCCCTGTACGTGTTCAACATGGACGACGAGCGCAACATCGAGCGGATAGTGTCCGGCGAGCGCGTGGGAACCCTGGTGGCGACATGAGTGAGCTGATCGACGAACTGCTGGCAGACGCGCGTGAGCGCATGGCGAAGTCCGTGGAGGCGACGACGCACGAGTTTGCGACCGTCCGCGCGGGCCGTGCGAATCCGTCGCTGCTGGACCGCGTGTTCGTGGACTACTACGGCACCCCGACGCCGCTGAAGCAGCTCGCGACGATCCACGCCGCCGAGGCGCGCCTGCTGACGGTGCAGCCCTTCGACGCCTCGTCGATGAAGTCGATCGAGAAGGCGATCACGGACTCGGACCTCGGCCTCACGCCGAGCAACGACGGCAAGATCATCCGCCTGTCGATCCCGGAGATGACCGAGGAGCGCCGCAAGGAGCTCGTGAAGGTCGTCCACCGCCTGGCCGAGGACGGCCGCGTCAAGATCCGCAACGTGCGCCGCGAGGTCATGCACGACCTGCGCGAGCTCAAGGACGCCGGGGACGTCGGCGCCGACGACGAGCATCGCGCGGAGGGTGAGCTGCAGAAGCTCACCGACGCCAAGGTGGGCGAGGTCGACGCGGTGCTGAAGGCCAAGGAAGAAGAGATCCTCGAGGTCTGAGATGTCCTCCGCGGCGCGCTACGTCGCGATCATCACCGACGGCAACGGGCGGTGGGCACAGCAACGCGGCCTGCCGCACAACGACGGCCACGAGGCCGGCGCGGACACCGTGAAGGCCCGGCTGCGCGACGCGGTGGAGTTCGGCATCGAGGAGCTCACCGTGTACTCGTTCTCCACCGAGAACTGGTCGCGGCCGGTCGAGGAGGTCCAGGGCCTCATGGAGATGTTCAGCCGGCGGATCGAGCACGAGACCCCGGAGCTCGACGCCGAGGGTGTGCGCATGCGCTTCATCGGACGCCGCGAGGGTGTCGCCGACGAGCTGCGTGAGAAGATGGCGTGGGCCGAGGAGACGACCGCGGGCAACAGCCGGATCACGCTGTTCGTCGCGTTCAACTACGGCGGCCGGGCCGAGATCCTCGACGCCGCCGCCCGCTACGACGGAGGCGGGGAGGAGGCGTTCAAGGCGCTGCTCTACGCGCCGGAGATGCACGACCCCGACCTCATCATCCGCACGAGCGGCGAGCAGCGGCTGAGCAACTACCTGATCTGGCAGGGCGCGTACGCCGAGCTCGTCTTCGCCGACGAGCTGTGGCCGGACTACACGCGCGAGGCGTTCCGCGCGTCGCTCGACGACTACGCCGCCCGCCAGCGCCGGTTCGGCGGCCGCTGATGGCCTCCACCGGCGACCGTCTGGAGGGCCACGGCAGCGAGCTGTGGCAGCGCATCATCGTCGCCGTCCCGGCCCTCGTCGTCGCGGTGTTCCTCATCGACTACGGCGGACTGCCCTTCACGATCCTGCTGATCCTGCTGGGCATCGCGTGCCTGCACGAGCTGTTCCAGATGTTCGACGACGTCGCGCCGGTGCGGCTCGCGGGGTTCGTCGGGATCATCGGGATGCTGCTGGCCGCGTACTTCGGCAGCGACCGCAGCACCTACTACCTCATGATCGCCCTGTGCGCCTGCTTCCCGCTCATCTTCCTGTTCGGGACGCTCCAGGTCCGGACGACCGCGCTCGGCTGGTCGGTGACGGTCTTCGGCCTGGTCTGGATCGGCATCGCGCTCGGACACGCCGTCCTGCTGCGCGAGCTCGAGCACGGCGTCGCGGCGATCATCACGATCCTCGCCGGCGTGTTCATCGGCGACAGCGTGGCCTACAGCGGCGGCAAGGCCTTCGGCCGCACGCCCATGGCGCCGCGCATCTCGCCGAACAAGACCGTCGAGGGTCTCATCCTCGGCATGGGCGGCGCCGTGCTCGCCGTGTGGCTGGCCGGGCTCTATCAGGACTGGATCAGCGGGGTGGACGCGTTGATCCTCGGCGCGTGCGTGGCCGTGGCCGCGCCCCTGGGCGACCTCTTCGAGTCGTACATCAAGCGCCAGGTCGGCACGAAGGACACCGGGCGGCTGTTCGGCGCCCACGGCGGGGCGCTGGACCGGCTCGACGCCGTCCTGTTCGCCGCCGTCGTCGGCTACTACGTCTGGATCGCGATCCTCTAGGAGGGTGCGTTCTCGCGGCGGATCTTGGGCTTCTTGCCCTTGATCGTCGTGCGGCGCAGCGCGGTCACGACGAGGTCGGCGGACGACTCCGGCACCTCGACGAGCGAGAAACGGTCGTGGATCTGGATCGTGCCGATCTCGTGCCCGCGCAGCGGTGACTCGCCGGTGATCGCGCCGACCAGGTCCTGCGGGCGGACGTGCGCGGCGCGGCCCGCGCCGACGAACAGCCGGGTGGTCGGGCCGTCCGGGCCTCGGCGGGGCTTGCCGCCGCCGGGCTTGCCGGGCCGGTCGCGCCCCGGGCCGCCGCGCCCCTCCTTGCCGCCGCGCGGTGACGGCGGGGGCGGCTGGGGGATGTCCTCCTCGTCGGCGGTGGACCCGCTCGCGTCGTGCGCGAGCTTGACGGCGGCCAGCGCGACGTCCATGAGGTCGAACTCCTCGGCGAGGCCCTCGACGACGACGCGCATGGGCGCGAGGTCGTCCTCGAGGATCGACTCGTGCAGCGCGGCGCGGGTCAGCTCGAGCCGGCGCGCGCGCAGGTCGGCGACCGTCGGGACCTGCTCGAGGGAGATCTTCTGCTTCGTGAGGCGCTCGATGGCCTTGAGCATGCGGTGCTCGCGCGGTTGCGCGAACGTGATCGCGACGCCCTCGCGCCCGGCGCGCCCGACGCGCCCGATCCGGTGGACGTACGCCTCCGCGGCCGCCGGGACGTCGTAGTTGACGACGTGCGTGAGGCTGTCGACGTCGAGCCCGCGCGCCGCGACGTCCGTGGCGACGACCAGTTCCGTGGCACCGCTCTTCAGCCGCTCCACGACCTTGCTGCGCTGCGCCTGGTCGATCCCGCCGTGCAGGGACTCGGCCCGGTAGCCGCGGCCGTTGAGCGTCACGGTGACCTCGTCGACCTCGGCGCGTGTGCGGCAGAAGACGATGGCCGCCGTCGGCTCCTCGATGTCCAGGACGCGCGTGAGTGTCGCCGGCTTGTGGGAGCGGTTGACGATGTAGGCGGTCTGGCGGACCTTCGGCGCCTCGCCCGCACGCGCTTCCTCGCGCGCGAGTTCGATGCGGACGGGGTCGGTCAGGTGGCGCTTGGCGAGCGTGACGATGCGCTTGGGCATCGTGGCGGAGAACAGCACCGTCTGATGGCCCTCGCGCACCCCGCCGAGGATGGACTCGATGTCCTCGGCGAAGCCCATGTCGAGCATCTCGTCGGCCTCGTCGAGGACGACCACGTCGAGCGACGCCAGCGACAGCGACCCGCGCGCGATGTGGTCGAGGGCCCGGCCGGGCGTCGCGACGACGATGTCGACGCCGCGCTGCAGCGCCTTGAGCTGGCGGAAGATCGGCTGACCGCCGTAGACGGGCAGGACGCGGGAACCCAGCTCGCGGCCGTACTTGTGCATGGCCTCGGAGACCTGCATCGCCAGCTCACGGGTGGGGACGAGGACCAGGCCGCGCGGCGCCGTCTGCGCGCCGCCTTCGGAGCCCAGTCGCTGGAGCATCGGCAGGGCGAACGCCGCGGTCTTGCCGGTGCCCGTGGCCGCCTGGCCGAGCAGGTCGCGTCCTGCGATCAGCGGCGCGATCGATTCGCGCTGGATCGGCGTCGGCTCCTCGTAGCCCAGGCTCGTGAGCGCGCGCAGCAGCTCCGGCCGGAGGTCGAGGTCGGCGAAGGTGGTCGGGGTCTCGGCAGAATCAGACAAGGCCCCACCACACTAGGGCGCGCGCGGCGCTTAGGGACCGCTGAGGCCGCCCTGCTTCAATGACTCGTCGTGTCCCGCCGCCTGCTCATCCTGGGTTCGACCGGTTCCATCGGCACCCAGGCCCTCGACATCGTGCAGCGCTCCGACGAGCTCGACCTCGTCGGGCTCAGCGCCGAGCGCTCCTGGGAGCAGCTCGTCGAGCAGGCGCGGGCGTTCGGCGTGGACCGCATCGCGCTCGCCGATGCCGACGCGGGTGCCCGGGCGTCCGAGGCATGGACCGACGGCGAGGTGCTCGTCGGCGCCGAGGGGCTCGTGCAGATGGTGCTGGAGTCCGGTGCCGACCTCGTGCTCAACGCGCTCGTCGGATCGGCCGGCCTGGGCCCGACCGTCGCCACGCTCGGCGAGGGCATCGACCTCGCGCTGGCCAACAAGGAATCGCTGGTGGTCGGCGGCGAGCTCGTCATGCAGCTTGCCGAGGCCACGGGCGCCCAGCTGATCCCGGTCGACAGCGAGCACAGCGCGCTGCATCAGCTCATCGCGGGCGAGCGCGCGGGCGCGGTCGACCAGCTCGTCCTGACCGCGTCCGGAGGGCCGTTCCGCGGTCGCTCACGGGCCGAGCTGGAAGGCGTGACGGTCGAGCAGGCGCTGCAGCACCCGACCTGGGCGATGGGCGGCAAGATCACGATCGACTCGGCGACGCTCATGAACAAGGGCCTCGAGATCATCGAGGCGCACCACCTCTTCGGGACCCCGTACGACGACATCGACGTCGTCGTCCACCCGCAGTCGATCATCCACTCGCTCATCCACCTGTGCGACGGCGCGTCGCTCGCGCACCTCGGCTACCCCGACATGCGGGTGCCGATCAGCTACGCGCTCCACCACCCCGACCGCGTCGACGTCCCGATCCGCCGGCTCGACCTCGCTGAGCTGGGGAGCCTGACCTTCGAGCCGCCGGACCCCGAGGCCTTCCCCTGCCTGCGCCTGGCCTACGCCGCGGGCCGTGCGGGCGGCACCGCGCCGTGCATCCTCAACGCCGCCAACGAGGTCGCGGTCCACGCGTTCCTGCAGGGGCGCCTGTCGTTCCTCGGGATCGCCGCGGTGGTCGAGGACACGCTCGGCCAGCTGGACGCTCGGCCCGTGCGCGCCTTCGAGTCCCTCTACGAGGCCGACCGTGAGGCGCGCGAGGTCGCGACCGAGCTCATCGCCGACGGAGTGGCCGCCACGTGAGCTGGGTCCTGGCGTTCCTCGGGTTCGCCCTGCTGATCATCCTCCACGAGTTCGGCCACTTCGCCGCGGCCAAGTGGGTCGGCATGCGGGTCGAGCGGTTCGCGCTCTTCTTCCCGCCCCTCATCGCCCGCAAGCAACGCGGCGAGACGGAGTACGCGATCGGGGCGATCCCGCTCGGCGGCTACGTGAAGATCACCGGCATGAACCCGGAAGAGGAGATCGACGAGGACGTCGTCGATCGTGCCTACTACCGGCAGCCGGTGTGGAAGCGGGTGTTCGTCATCTCGGCGGGCCCCGCGGTGAACCTCGTGCTCGCGTTCGTGATCCTCTGGGGGATCTTCGTCATCGAGGGGCGATTCCTGGCCACGCCGACCATCGAGGCCATCAACAGCGGCTCGCCGGCGGCGGCGGTGCTCCAGCCGGGCGATCGGATCATCTCGGTCGACGGCGTGCCCGGCTACACCCCGGGCGCGACCGCCGAGCAGCTGCAGGAGCGCACCGCCGATGTGCGCGACGCCATCAGCGGCGACCGGACCTGCTCGACGGCCCCGCGGCAGGACTGCGCGGCGACGACTCCCGTGGTCATCGTCTACGAACGCGACGGCCAGCAGCGCACTGCGGAGATCACGCCGCGCTTCGACGCGAATCTCGACCGGTTCCTGCTCGGCTTCGGCTTCGGCAGCGAACGCGACGACGTCGGACCCGTGCAGGCGGCGAGCCTGAGCGTCACCGGGATGTGGACGGTGACCCGGCTCACGGTGGAGAACATCGTCAAGCTCTTCTACGACAGCGAGGCCCGCGACCAGGTCTCGGGGGTCGTCGGCTCGTACGAGGCGACGCGGCAGTCGTTCGAGTTCGACACCGTGCAGGCGCTGCAGATCCTCGCGCTCATCTCCCTGTCCCTGGGCATCATCAACCTGTTCCCGTTCCTGCCGCTGGACGGCGGGCACATCTTCTGGGCGCTGGCCGAGAAGGTGCGGGGCCGGCCGATCCCGATCGGCGTGATGGAGCGCGCGAGCATGGTCGGCATCCTGCTCGTCGGGTTCCTGTTCATCATCGGGCTGACGAACGACGTGGGACGGATCACGAGCGGCGAGGGCTTCGGCGTCCGCTGACGCCGCGCCTCACGAGTACTTGATTGCGACCGTGAGCTGGTCGTGGCGCGTCATCGTCGACGCGGCGGACCAGTAGTACAGGCGTATGAAGAGGCCGTTGACCTCGGTCGCGGTGTCGACGCCGGTGAGCACCACGGTCTGGCTGCTGCTCGACCCCGTGGTGCTCGAGCACGCGAGCGGGGAGCCGGAACTGCCGTGGGTGCTGATCGCCGACGCGCCCTGCCGGGCTTCGACGAAGTAGCACGTGTTGTTGGCGGCCAACGGCCGCCACGCGTGGTTGAGCGTGACCTTGCGGATGGTGGCGCCCGCCGGCACCGAGCTCGCCGGGATGACGAAGTCGATGTACCGGCCGGCGTTGTAGCTCGTGGTGGTCCAGTTGGCGTTGCCGTAGAGGCAGGCCGAATCCGCCGACGTCAGCAGACCCCACGGACCTTCGGACCCCGTGCCCGTCTGGCTGGACTGGCACATGCCGCCGGCGCCGCCGTTTGAGGCGTTCTCGTCGGAGACATCGACGAAGCCGTCGGGATACAGCACCACGGTGCCCTGGGTCGTGGTGATGGTGAGGTTGACCTTGTCGATGACCCAGTCATCGCCACCCGTGCTGTCGGTGAACCAGCCGTTCAGCCGGATCCGCGCGTCGTTGACCTTGTCGGTGGTGTTGAGCCAGGTCGTGACGGCGACGTTGACGTTCGTGGTGCTCGTCGCGGCGGTGCACTGCTGCGCGCTGGTGCCCAGGCTCGTGTCGCCCGTGATCTGGCGGACGTTGGCCTTGAAGCACGCGTTGTCGGAGTTGTCGGTGCCGTGGTAGCCGACGTTCAACTGGGCGCTGGAGACCGCGAGACCCGGCTTCATGTGGGCGCCGAAGTCGTACCGGGCGTAGCGGTTGGTGTTCTCCGACGTGTGGCTGTCCGTGAACGTGTACGAGCGCCCGTCACTGAACGCCCAGATCGGCGAGCGGTCGGTGTTCACGCCGTTGGCGTAGTCGTTGATGTCCCACGCCGAGGTCGTGATGGTCGTCGGGAACGTCGTGGCGGAGACGATCGAGTTGCCGGGGTTCTCCGTCGTCGCGGTGAAGGCGGCGTGCGCGCCCCCGACGCCCGCGAGCACCAGGCCGGCGCTCAGGAGTGCGAGCAGTGCCCGGCGGGGGCTCACGCGTCATCCCTCCGGCGCAGGCGGCGCAGTTCCATCGCGGCCAGCAGCGCGCCTGGGACGGCGACGAGCAACAGCCAGCCCGCCGGTGACGCCGCGAAGCGCGTGACGTGGCCGAGCCTGGGCACAACCCAGCGGACCCGGCCCACCGACCCGTCGGCCGGGACGGCCCACCGTTCGGACACCGGGTTGGCATCGCCGCGGGTGACGAATGAGACCTGTGCGCTGGCGGCGGAGACGCGCTGGGCGCGATGCACGATGGTGCGCCCGTCTCGGGGTGACGGGAACGCGATCACGTCGCCGGCGCGCGCTGTCGCCGGGTCGATGCGCTCGATGAGGACGAGATCGCCCGCGCGGAACGTGGGCGCCATGCTGTCGGACAGGACGGTGAACGCACCGCCGCCCTGGACGGCGAGCCAGGCGACGACGGCCGCGAGCGTGATCGCTGCGCCGGCCGCGGCGCCGGCGAGCGCACGGCGCCCACCGCGCGGCGACCGAGGGAGACGGACCGGGAGCGTGACGGCGGCCATCAGCGCACGACCTCGCTGCGCAGGTCGAGCCGGGCGTCGGCCTCGAGGCCGGCGAGGTCGGCACCGGACCGTGACGTGGGCGAGACGACGACGTCAAGACGACGTTGCTCGAGCGGACGCAGGACGATGGACTCCCTGGGCCAGCCGGCACGGCTGCGCAGGAGCTGGGTTCCCAGGGGCGTCGTGCCGGCGCGGATGCGGACGGACACGAGCCCGTCGAGCTCGTCGCCGACGGGGCTGACCCGAGCCCGGATCCGCAGGACGCGGGCGGTCTGGTTGACGATCGTCACCTCACCGGCGCGGTCGGAGCCGCCGGCGCGGAGGTCAGCGGTCCGCAGGACGGTGCCCGTCGGCCGCACCGCGACTTCGCCGGTGGACTGCGCGGTCACGTGCAGCGCGCCGGCGGGCGGCGCGGGCGCCGCGTCGACCCGGAGGGCGGGGAGCACGAGCAGCACGACCACCGCGCCGAGGACGGCGCCCACGAGCCACGGCGCGCGGTCGCGGACGGTCACGCCTCCTCCGTCTGCCAGGTGAAGCTGTGGGTCCCGGTGTTCTTGGCGGCAGCCGCCGGGTCGTCGACGATCTCGACCCGGACGCGGTAGGTGCGAGCGTTGTTCGTCGACCAGGTCGGGCTGTTGAGCCCGTTCGTCAGCGCGAGTCCGGCGCCGTACGACGCGGGGAACGCCGACAGCGTGCCGTTGTAGATCGTGCTGCCGGCGCTGAAGTCGCCGCAGGCCGGGTCGTCACCGGTGCCCTTGTTGATGTCCAGGGTCACGTAGGGGCCGAGCGTGCCGCTCAGGCTGCCGCGGTACATCTTCAGCGTGGCGCCCAGCGACCCGGTGTACGTCACCTTGATGCAGCGCTCGCTGGGCTCCTCGGGGATGACGTCGGTGAGGTTGTAGAGCGCTGTGCCGGTGTCGTTGTCGGCGACGGTCACCGTGCCGAGCGAAAAGGCGCTCGACGGGTTCTGCGTCGACGCGCTGAACGCACCGAAGACCCCGTAGCCCGAGCAGGCGGCGAAGACCCCGGCGAGCATGATGCTCGTGAGCGCAGCGCGGGTGGGTCGTGCGGGCGCACGCATGCGGCTGCATCGGCGACATGGCGTCCCACCGCCGGGTCCGGGCGGTCAGGGTGGACGATGAGCCGAGAACTCTGGCGCGTTGCCGCTCGTGGGGCTCCCTCAGCGCAGGATGTGGTGTGGGCCCACGTCCGCCGGTGTGGGCGCGCCCAGCAGCGTGAGTGCGAGGCGGACTTCCTCGCGCAGGAGCTCGAGCACGTTCCCGGCGCCGTCGGTGCCGTCGACGGTCAGCCCCCACAGCATGGGACGGCCGACGAGCACGGCCTGCGCTCCCAGAGCGAGCGCGACGAGGACATCAGTGCCGCGCCGG
This sequence comes from Solirubrobacteraceae bacterium, assembly GCA_016463765.1. GTDB lineage: Bacteria > Actinomycetota > Thermoleophilia > Solirubrobacterales > Solirubrobacteraceae > Svornostia. Next base: position 30,592 of record JAEMQS010000005.1, read on the forward strand.
ACCCCGCCGTCCATGAGCACGAGCGCCTCTTCGCCGATCTCCGCCGCGACGGCGGGGAGAAGGTCGATCGTGGCCGGGACACCGTCGAGCTGGCGACCGCCGTGGTTGGAGACGATGACGCCGGCGGCACCGTGATCGACCGCGCGCCGGGCGTCGTCTGCGGCGTGGACGCCCTTGAGGATGACGGGCACCGGACTCTCGTCGACGAGTTGCTCGAGGTCGCGCCAGGTCAGCGTGGGGTCGACCAGCTCAAAGAACTCCGCGGGCGTGGGGCAGCGGGGCGCGCCGACGGCCGCGCGGATCGCAGGCATGTCGACGTCGGCCGGCACGGCGAACCCGGTGCGCAGATCCCGCTCGCGTCGCCCGGCTCTGGGCGCGTCGACGGTCAGGACGATCGCCTCGAACCCGCTTGCGACCGCCTCGTCGAGCAGCGCCCGGCTCACCCCTCGGTCCTTCAGGACGTAGAGCTGGAACCACCGGCGCCCGTCGGGGACCGCGGCCGCGACCTCCGACGGCCGCGTGGTGGCCAGCGAGGAGAGGCAGAAGACGGTGCCGGCTCGCGATGCCGCGCGTGCCATGCCCGGCTCGGCGTCGGCGTGCGCCATGCCGTGGAGCGCGGTCGGGGCGACGAGCACCGGCAGCGCCACGTCGTCGCCCAGGATCGTCGTGCTCGTCTGCACGTCTCCGACGTCGACCAGGACGCGGGGAAGGAGACGCTGCCGGGCGAACGCAGCGACGTTCTCACAGAGCGTGCGCTCGTCGGCGGCGCCGCCCGCGTAGTAGCCGAGCAGGCCGGCCTCGAGCCGTTCGGCGGCGAGGCGCTCGTAGTCGGCGACGTTCACCGGAGTGCTCATGCCGGCGAGTCTGCCGGAACCGGCCGCACGGCGATCCAGCTCTTCACCAGCCCGCCGAGGCGTTCGGCGACGATCTCTCCGTCGAACAGCGCCGCCAGCTCATCGCGGCGCAGCAGGGAGATGTCCTCCCAATCCCCGGCTGCGCCGAGGCGCCAGTACGGGCGACGCAGGCCGGCGGGCAGCCAGTGCGCGGCGGGCAGCAGCGCGTGGGGCTCGACCGGGAACGAGAACGCCGGGGTCTGGACGTAGAACCCGCGCGCGACCCGCTGAACCTCGGCGGCGAACGCGGCGCGGCGAGCGGGATCAAGGTGCTCGATCACCGAGGACGAGTAGGCGAGGTCGAACGCGTCGTCGTCGAACGGCAGCCGCTCGGTCGCGTCCGCGCGCACGAAGGGTCCGGGGTAGCCCGGGCGATCGACCACATCCACGCCGGTGATGTCCAGCCCGGGTTCCAGAGCCCGCAGTCCCAGCGTCCCGCAGCCGATATCGACGATCCGCGTGGTCGCGGTCACGCCGGTGGCCGTGAAGAACCGCTCGTGGCGCCGGGCGCGGGCCCGGGTGGCCACGGGGTCGGCGATCCGGGCCAGCGGACCGCGTGCTGTGCCGTAGACGTTCACGTCCCGTGAACCCGCGGGAGCAGGGGGTTCGTAGACTCTGTGCACATGGCCAGCACGCGACAGATCATGGTAGGCGGCGTTCCGATCGGTGGCGGCGCGCCTGTCGCCGTGCAGACGATGACCAAGACGGAGACCGCGAACCTCCAGGCGACGATGGCGCAGATCCATCGCGTGGCGGAGGCGGGCGCGGACATCGTCCGTGTCGCGGTGCCCCGCGAACAGGACGCCGAGGCGCTGAAGACGATCGTCGCGGAGTCGCCGATCCCGATCATCGCCGACATCCACTTCAACCACACGCTGGCGATCAAGGCGATCGAGGCGGGCGCGCACTGCGTGCGGCTGAACCCGGGCAACATCGGTGGGCCCGAGAAGGTCGCCGAGGTCGTCGCGGCCGCGAACAAGGCCGGCACGCCGATGCGGATCGGGGTCAACAGCGGCTCGCTGCCCAAGCACCTGCGCGACCTGGAGTTCGAGAACCCCGTGGAGGCGCTCGTCACCGCCGCGGTCGAGTTCGTCGAGCTCATGGAGCGCCTGGACTTCACGAACTTCAAGGTGTCGATGAAGTCCACGAGCGTGCCGAACACGATCGCGTCGAACCGCCTGCTGTCCGAGCGCATCCCGTACCCGCTGCACCTCGGCATCACCGAGGCCGGGACGAAGTGGTCGGGCTCGCTGAAGTCCGCGGTCGGCCTGGGCACGCTGCTGGCCGACGGCGTCGGCGACACGATTCGCATCAGCCTCTCGACCTTCCACGCCGAGGAGGAGGTCAAGGTCGGCTGGGAGATCCTCAAGGCCCTGAAGCTGCGCGAGCGCGGGCCCGTGCTCATCGCGTGCCCGACGTGCGGGCGGCTGCAGTTCGACATGGACTCCGTCGTCATGGAGGTCGAGCGGCGGCTGGAGGCCTACGAGGACCCGATCGAGGTCTCCATCCTCGGCTGCGCGGTCAACGGCATCGGCGAGGCGCGCCACGCCGACTTCGGCATCACCGGCGCGAAGGACGCCGGGATGATCTTCTCCAAGGGCGAGCCCCTGAAGAAGGTCCCAACGGACCGGCTCGTCGACGAGCTGTTCGCCGAGATCGACCGGTACTACGCGTCGGGCAAGCAGGTCGTCCGCGACGAGGCCGCGGCCGCTGAGGCCGTGAAGTGGCTCGCCGAGAACGAGGACACGAGCGCGATGACGCCCGAGCGCCTCGCCGCCATGGAGGCCGCCGCGAACGAGGCTGCCGGCGGGGGAGACGCACTGCTGGTCGACGAGGCGGCGTCGCCGACGGACGGCCGCCGTTTCACACGTACGTAGGGCGGAAGAGCGAGCGCAGCGAGTTCTTCCAATGGAATCAAGCGCCTAGCGCGCAGATTCCACGAGCTCGGCTTCGACCCGGACCAGGCGGGCGGCGACGCCGGCGCCGCGGAGGGCCGCCCGCGCGACCGGGACGATCGCCGCGACCGCGGCGTGCGGGTCGAGCGCCTCGAGCGCCAGGACGACGTCGAGGTGCCCGCGGTCGCCCCACCAGCCGACGACAGGGCCGAACGCGGGCGCTTGTTCCTGCAGGACGTCGAGGACGGCGCTCGCCGGGAGGGGGCGAGGCGGCACGCCATCGAAGCCGAGGATGATCCGGTGTTCTTCCAGCTTCACGTGTCGGGCTGTCCGTAGCGGCACACCAACGCCTTGACGTTGCCGGCCGTCCTGCGATGCGCCGACGCCACGCCGGTCAGCACCAGGTTGCCTCCGTGCGGTGAACGCAGCAGCAGATGCCCGTTGCCGGACATCTCCATGTGCCACCCGGATTCGCGCGCCTCTTCGGCCGCGCTCCAGAGTTCGCGCTTGCTGTCGTCCGTCATTGGGAGAAGGTCATACCGCTCCGGGAGGACTGACCGCACGCTCAGGGCGAAGTTCGGGAGCTTCCGTGCCGACTCGGGGTCGAAACCTGTGCAGAAGCTCCATCGCAACCTGAAAAGAAGTGCGTCGCGATGTCCCGTAATGGCGCGCCGGCGCCCCCGGCCGACTGGACCGAGGGCGCCCGCGCGACGGGTCAGCTCGCGGCGGCGAAGCGCTCCGCGACCTTGTTCCAGTCCACGACGTTCCAGAACGCCTTGAGGTACTCGGGACGGCGGTTCTGGTACTTCAGGTAGTAGGCGTGCTCCCAGACGTCGTTGCCCAGCAGCGGCGTCTTGCCCTCGCTGATCGGCGAGTCCTGGTTGGGCGTGCTCGTGATGGCGAGCGACCCGCCGTCGAGCACGAGCCAGGCCCAGCCGGAGCCGAAACGCGCGACGCCGGCGGCCTCGAACTGCTCCTTGAAGGCGTCGAAGCTGCCGAAGGCGGCGTCGATCGCAGCCGCGAGGTCACCGGTGGGCGCGCCGCCGCCGTCGGGGCTCATCGCCTCCCAGAACAGCGTGTGGTTGTAGTGGCCGCCCGCGTTGTTGCGCACCGGGCCCTGCTTGTCGGCGGGCAGGCTGTCGAGCGCCTTGAGGATGCTCTCGACATCGCTGCTGGCGTGATCGGTGCCCTCGAGCGCCGCGTTCGCCTTGTCGACGTAGGCCTGGTGGTGCTTGTCGTGATGCAGCTTCATCGTCGCCTCGTCGATGTGCGGCTCGAGCGCGTCGTAGGCGTAGGGGAGCGGCGGAACCTCGAAAGCCATGGACAATCCTCCGGAGGGACGGTGGTTTCTGGATGCGGGGCGCACTCTAGTGCGCGCCCGCGCACAGAATCAGCGCGCGACGGAGGCCACGGGGCGGCGGCGCGCGCCGGCACGCTCGCGCTTGTCCACGTATAGCCGCGTGTCGACCTCGCGCAGCGTCTCCACGAGGTCCGCGCCGGGCGCGAGGGCGAGGTAGCCGCACGACGACCCGATCGCGTACCCGGGGCCCTGTTCGGCCAGGCTGCCCCGGGCGTGCTCGACCAGGACGTCGAGAGCGACCGGACCAGGCCGGTTGATCACCACGCAGAACTCGTCGCCTCCCAGCCGGTAGGCCGTGCCTGCCGTGCCCACCGCCGCCTGCAGGCGTCGCCCGAGGCGGATGAGCAGGTCGTCGCCCTCCGGGTGCCCGAAAGCGTCGTTGAACGCCTTGAAGCCATCGAGGTCGAAGAGCGCGATGCCCGCCCCGGCCGGAGGCGCGGTCAGGAGGTCCGCGAGGTCATCCATCAGGCGGCGGCGGTTGCCGAGCAGGGTCAGTGGGTCGGTCACCGCGTCGTCGTGATGGCGCCGGACGGCGGTCTCCAGCTGGTGCTTCAGTGCGGCGACGACGCCGGCGACCCCGACGAACGACCCCATGAGCATCACCCAGAGGGTCACGGGCTTGACGGTGGTCGGGCCGACCGCGATGGCGACCGCCAATACGATGCCGGCCTCGACGCCGAGGATGACCGCGTGGCGGGTCGGCAGGAAGAACGCCGCGAAGACGAGCGTCCACATGAGGAAGATCTCCGCGCCGCTCGGCATGGTGCCCGCGTTGTACATCGCCATGCCGACCAGCAGATTGGTGATGAGTTGCACGGCGAGCCACAGCCAGTCCGGCCACCGCTCGGCGGTGTACCGGGCGAGGATCGCGGTCGCAAGGGAGATCGTCGGGATGAAGAAGATCGTCGAGACGCCGCCGATGTGGGGCGGCCGCGCGTTCTCGGCGGGGAAGAACGCCGCGAAGAAGCCGACGGCGGCGGCCGCGAAGAACATGGTGCTGAGGGCGCGGGCCCGCAGGCGGGGGCTGCTGAGCGGTGACGCGCAGGTCGGGGTGGCACCCATGCGGGGACATGTCGACGTGTCAGATGGCGCGCTTGAGGTGGTCGGACCACAGTCGGCGGAGATCTGGTGTGTCGAGACGCCGTGCGCTACGGTGGCTCGCGCTTTGCAGAGATGGGTTTCAGTACTGACAGGTACCGTCGTCGCTGTCGCATCGGCCTGGCTGGCGTCACCGGCGACCGCCGCGGTCACTGTGGGGGCGGCGCTGCCCGCAGCCCCGACGGGGCCGCCCATCAGCTGTCCGTATGGCGAGTGCGTTCCTCTGGCGGAGTTCGGTGAGGTCGTGCCCGTCGACGGCGTGGTCACGTCATGGCAGACCTCGACGAGTGCGTCGAACGCCGCCTCGCTCGTGCGCGTTCGTGCCGGCGAGGTGGCCGAGTCGGCGCGCCGCACCGACGGCCACAGTGGCGTGGGCGCGGGGTCGGAGGTCATTCCGGTGTCCCTGCGCGTGCGCGCTGGTGATCGGCTGACCGTGGGCTTCTCCGGGACGTTCACGGGCACGACCGCCTCACCCGCCGGTGCCCCCGCGCTTGTCTGGCGGACCGCGGACGGCGGCGAGGAGGTGCAGGCCGATGCCCGCGTGGCGATGGTGGCGGTCATCGAGCCTGACGCCGACGGTGACGGCAAGGGCGACGAGACGCAGGACGAGTGCCCCAGCGGGGGAACGGGTCCGTGCCCGACGTTCAGCGTCGTGGCCGACGACGTCGGCCCGCTGATGCCCGGGGACGGCGTGACCCGCACGTTCCGTGTGACCAACACCGGCCCGGGGCTCATCCCGGAATCGGGGTGGGTGGCCGTGCGCGGGCCGCAGGGAGCGACCGCCACCGCCGACGGCCGGGCGTGCCCACGGAGGGGGAGCGGGGGTTCGCTGCTGATCCTGTGCGATGTGGGGCGCGTCGGTGTCGGGCGCACGATGACGGTCGTCGTCTCGGCCTCCGGGCTGCGTGCCCCGGCCGCAATGGCGCTGTCGGTCGGGTATCGCGCGCCGATGACCACGCTCTGGCCGGGCCCCGTTGCCCAGAGCTACCCGCTGGCGGTTCCGACGCTGGCCAGTCTCCGGCCGACGGTGCGCGTGGCGCGCCGGTTGGAGCGCGGACGACTGTCGACGCGCATCAGCTGCCCAGTTGCGGGCACTCAGGACTGCCGCGTCGGCGTGCTGGCGCGGCTGGCCACCGGCACGCCCCTCGCCCGCACGACGCGTCGCATCCAGCGGGGCAAGACCGTCAGCGTTCGGCTGCGGATGCCCGCGTCGCTCCGCGCGAAGCTGCGCCGCAAGGCGCCCCGCGTGGGGGTCACGGTCACCCGGACCGACCTGCGCGATGTGAACTTGCGGGTCGCGAGCTTCGCACGCGTCACTCGCTGAGGCTCGAACCCGACCGCCGACGACCGGGCCGACTAGCATCCGCCGGGCCCATGACCCGTCTCTCGCACCTCCTGCTTCCCACCGAGCGTCAGGCCCCTGCCGACGCTGAGGCCATCTCCCACAAGCTCATGGTCCGCGCGGGCCTCATCCGGCAGCTCGGCGCCGGCCTGTGGTCGTGGCTGCCGGCGGGGTGGAAGACGCACGAGAAGACCGTGCAGATCATCCGCGAGGAGATGAACGCGGTCGGCGGGCAGGAGATGCTCATGCCCGTCCTGCTCCCGCGCGAGCTGTGGCGCCGGACCGGTCGTGACCAGATCGACGAGCTCTTCAAGCTCGAGGACCGCAAGGGCTCGGAGCTCGTCCTGGCGATGACGCACGAGGAGGCGGTCACGACGCACGTCGCCCAGGTCGTGCGGTCCTACCGCGACCTGCCGCTGATCCTCTACCACTTCCAGACCAAGGAGCGGGACGAGCCCCGGCCCCGCGCCGGTGCCCTGCGCACACGCGAGTTCATCATGAAGGACGCGTACTCGTTCGACCGCGACGAGGAGGGGCTGCAGGCGTCCTACGACAAGATCGCCGCCGCCTACGACCGGATCTTCGACCGCACCGGCCTGCGCTGGTACAGCGTGGAGTCCGACGTCGGCATGATGGGCGGCACCGGCGCGCACGAGTACATGGCGCCCTGTGCGGCCGGCGAGAACGAGGTCGCGCTGGCGCCCGGATACGCCGCGAACGTCGAAGTGGCCAGCGCTGACGCCCAGCCCGTCGACCTGCCCGCGCCGCTGCCCACCCCCGAGCGTGTGCATACGCCGGGAGCGACGACCGTCGAGGACGTCACGCGGATGCTGCACGTCCCCGCCGGCGCGCTGCTGAAGGCCTACCCCGTCCTTGCTGACGGCCGCGGGCTGGTCCTCGTGCTCGTCCGCGGTGACCACCGCGTCAACGAGATCAAGCTCCAGAACGCCCTCGGCACGACGTTCCGTCCTGCGAGCGAGGACGAGATCCGTGATCGGATCGGCCCTCCGGGGTACATCGGTCCCGTGGGCGCGAATGTTCCGATCCTGCTCGACGAGGCCGTCACCGACGGGGGCTACGTCACGGGCGCCAACGACCCCGACCACCACCTGCGCGGCGTCGAGCCCGGCCGGGACTTCCCGTTCGAGCGCGTCGACGTGCGGACCGTCGAGGCGGGGGACACCGTCAACGGCCACGCGATCACCATCGAGCCGGCGATCGAGATCGGCAACATCTTCAAGCTCGGCACGCGCTACTCCGAGCCGCTCGGCGCGACCTACCTCGACGAGCACGGCAAGGAACAGCTCGTCGTCATGGGCTCCTACGGGATCGGCCCGGCGCGGATCGTGGCGGCGGCCATCGAGCAGTACGCCGACGAGCAGGGCATCTCCTGGCCGCGCGCCCTGGCGCCCTGGGACATCGAGGTCATCGGCATCGGCAAGGGCGACACGCCCGAGAAGCAGGCCGCCGCGAAGCTCTACGACGACCTGCGCGCCGCCGGCTTCGACGTCCTCCTCGACGACCGCGACGCCGGGCCGGGCGAGAAGTTCGCCGACGCTGAGCTGCTCGGTCTGCCGCTGCGCCTGACGGTCGGCAAGCGCGGTCTCGAGGCGGGCACGGCCGAGGGCAAGATCCGGCGTGGGCTCGTCGACGTCGATGGCGGTGTGCCGCTCGACGGCGCGGCCGACACGGTTAGGGCGCTGTGGGACACGCTCCCGTAGATCCCACGCCCGCGACGAAGCCGCGCCTGACGTTCCGGCGCCTGGTGGGCCTGGATCGCTCCGGGCCGCCCCCGCCGCAGACGCAGCCCGGCGAGCCGCTGCGCGTCTGGACGATCCCCAACGCCATCGGGTTCGTCCGCCTGGGCCTCATCCCCGTCTTCCTCGTCCTGGCCTACACCTCGGACAACGGCACCGATGCGCTGCCGGCCATCATCTACGCCTTCATCGCGTGGAGCGACTACGCCGACGGGATCGCCGCGCGCGTGACCGGCCAGTACAGCCGCTTCGGCGCCCTCCTCGACCCCGTCGTCGACCGTCTGCTGGTGATCAGCGGCGTCGCGGTCTGCTGGAGTTTCGAGCTGCTGCCGCGGTGGCTGCTGGCCATCATGATCGCGCGCGAGGTGTTCATGCTCCTCGCCGGCCAGCTCGCACTGCGGCGGGGCATCACGCTGCAGATCAACTGGGCGGGTCGCTGGGGCGTGTGGCCGACGATGTCGGCGATCTTCTTCGGGTTGTGCGGCCTGGAGACCCTGGGCACGATCCTGCTGGTTGCCGGCGTCACGCTGTCGATCATCGCCACAGTGCAGTACGGGCAGAGGATCATGAGCCAGCTCGGCGAAACAGAACCCTCGACCTGAAGTTGAAGGCGCCGCGGCGGGCGCGTATGCTCGCCGTCCCCACTGAGGAGAATCACGAACCTGATGGATACCTTCCCCGATCTCGGCTCCCTCTCCGACCAGGAGCTCAAGGATCTGATCCAGCAGCTCACCGAAGAGGAAGTCGACATCTCGTACCGCCGTCGCATCCTGCACGGCAAGATCGACATCCTGCGCGCCGAGCTCGTCAACCGTCTGCGCAAGAAGCACGACTCGGGCGAGGACGTGATCACCGGCGCTGACGTGCAGCGCCTGACCGACATCCTTGCCGGTCGTGCCGAACAGTCCCCCGAGGACGCCGAGTAGCGCCCAGGGAGCTGCGCGGCATGGCCCGCCACTGCCCTGAGTGCGGGTTCGTCAACGCCGACGGGGCGAACTACTGCCAGAAGTGCGGCGCGTTCATCGGCGACGCCGGACGATCCGGCGGCGACGCCGACGAGGCGACGACCGCCACGTACCGCATCGACGAAACCGGCGAACTCGTGCCCGTGGAGCTGGACGACGTCGTCGCCTCCACCGGCGGCGCGCTCGTGATCCGCGCGGGTGGCGGACGCGTGGGCGAGAGCTTCCCGCTCGCGGGGGAGCGGCTCGCGATCGGTCGGCGCCCCGACTCCGAGGTCTTCCTCGACGACGTGACGGTGTCGCGCGACCACGCGCTCATCGTGCGCCGCCAGGGCGGCTGGTGGCTGGACGATCTGGGATCGCTCAACGGCACCTACGTCAACCGCGAGCGCATCGACTCGCACCACCTGGCCGACGGCGACGAACTGCAGATCGGCAAGTACAAGCTCACCTTCCTGTCCGGCTGATGGCCACGGCGCACGACCGCACCACCGACTCCGCACCCGCATCCGCACCGGCGCCGACGGCGCCGTCCGAGGTCGCACCCCAGAAGGGGATGACCATCGGCGCCGTGTGCAAGGGGCTGGTCCAGGAGTTCCCGGACATCTCGATCTCGAAGATCCGGTACCTCGAGGACCAGAAGCTGCTGACCCCGCGGCGCACGCCGGGCGGGTACCGGCTCTACACGCCCAGCGACGTCGCGCGCCTGCGGACCATCCTGCGCCTGCAGCGCGACGAGTTCCTGCCGCTGCGGGTCATCCGTCAGGAGCTCGCGGCCGGCCGCGCGAACGACGAAGCCGCCGCGGCGCCCCAACCCGCCCCGGCGATCACCACTCGGCGCCCGCCGCGCCGGGCCGGGACGTCGGTGCGCGACCGCGGCGCCCTGTTCAGCCTCGAGGACGTCCTGGAGGAGACCCGGGCTGAACCGTCGCTCGTGCGCGAGCTCGAGGACTTCGGGCTGATCACGGGGGAGATGCGCGCCGGGGTGAAGATGTACGACGAGTCCGAGCGCGAGATCGTCCGCGCCGCGACTGAGCTCGCCCGCTACGGCGTGGGCGGGCGCAACCTCCGGGTCTTCCGCTCTTCGGCGGACCGCGAGGCGGCCCTGCTGCAGCAGATCCTCACGCCGTCGCTGCGCTCGCGCAATCCCGAGCGCCGCAAGGAGGCGGTGGACGCGCTGGAGAACCTGGCATCCGTCTCGGCGCACCTCAGCCACCTGCTGCTCATCCGTGGGCTGCGGTCCCTGACGTGAATCTCGCCGACCACATCCGGGACATCCCGGACTTCCCCAAGCCGGGGATCGTGTTCAAGGACATCACCCCGGTCCTCGCGGACCCGGAGGCGCTGAATGCCGCGGTGATGGCGCTCGCCGACTGGGCGCGGCCGATGGAGATCGACGTCGTGATCGGCGCCGAGGCGCGCGGGTTCCTGCTCGGGCCCGCGATCGCGCGGGAGCTGGGCGCGGGGTTCGTGCTCGCGCGCAAGCCGGGCAAGCTCCCGCACGAGACCATTCGCGCGGAGTACGAGCTGGAGTACGGCACCGACTCCCTGGAACTGCACACCGACGCCGTGTCGCGCGGGCATCGCGTGCTCGTCCACGACGACCTGCTGGCCACCGGCGGGACCGCGGAGGCCCTCGTGTCCCTGGTCGAGCAGGCGGGAGGGGTCGTGGCCGGGTGCGCGTTCCTCATCGAGCTGGCGTTCCTGCCGGGCCGCGAGCGCCTCGGCGATGCCGAGATCCACGCGGTCATCCGCTACGACGAGGAGTGAGCCGTGCCGGTGGCGCGACGCACGCGACGGCTCCAGGCCCCGCGCGATGAGGTGTGGGCGACGATCGCCGACGCCTACCACCTACCCCGGTGGTGGCCGAACGTGCGCCGCGTCGAATCGGTCAGCGACGACGCCTTCACCGAGGTCCTGACCGCCGGCGAGCAGGGCCGGCCGGTCCGCGCGGACTTCCGTGTGGTCGCGCACGAGCCGCCGCGTCGCCGGGTCTGGACGCAGGAGATCGAAGGGTCCCCGTTCGCACGGGTCTTCACGGCTGTGACCGTGACGGCGCAGGTCGAGGCCGACGGCGACGGCACCCAGGTGTCGCTGGCCATCGACCAGCAGCTGCGCGGGGCGTCGCGGTTCGGCGCCCCGCTGGTCAGGCGCAGCTCGGGGCGCCTGCTCGACCAGGCCCTCGACGGACTCGAGGGCCTGCACGTCACGAGCTGACAGGGACGTCCCTAGTCGGGCAGATCGCCCTGGAGGGCGACACGGCCCGGCTCGGTCGGCGTCGTGGTCTCCTCGGTGACGACCTCGCGGGTGAGCCAGATCTGCTCGTACTGCGAGGGATCGGCCGTCTCGGGCAGCGAATCGAACAGCCGCAGACGCCCGTTCTCGCCGACCTGCGGCGCGTAGCCGAGGAAGACCGCGTCGTCCCGGGAGTTGGCGAACCACAGGCCGTAGAACGCGCGATTGGTCGTCGGCTGCAGGTTCTGGCCGGCGATCGCCAGCGCCTCCTCGCCGGACTGGGTGATGAGCGTGGCCGTCGCGCGCGCTTCGCCGCCGTTCTCGGGCAGCGGGCGCATCTGGACCTCGGCGTTCACGCTGGGCGTCGTGCTCGTGGTGCCCGTCGTGGACGTTGACGCGGGGGGCGTCGTCTCGACCACCGGCGTGGTGGCGGGCGCGACGGGGGAGTCGGAGTCGTCGTCGCCGCCGAACCCGCGCAGCGCGAGGATGACGAGCACGGCGATGACCAGGCCGAGCCCGCCGACCAGCAGCAGGCTGCCGATACGGCCGCGCTTCTCGGCCGGCGCGGACACGTCGGTGGCGGGTCCCGTGATGCGACCGCTCTGGTCGTCGCTGGCCCGGGGCGGCTCGGGGGTCTCGGCTTCGGCTTCAGGCGGAAGGGCCGGGGCCTTGTCGACCGGGCCGGGCGTGGGCTCGGGCGCGACGGGCGCAGGCGGCGCGACCGGAGCCGCTTCGGGCTCGGGCTCCGGTTCGGGCTCGGGTGCCGGCGGCGCCGGTGCGGCGCCGGCGGGCTCGGCGGGGATCTCCGGCAGGCGGTCGCCGCCGAGCGGGCGCAGCGCCTCGGCCGCGTCGCGCGCCCAGGCGCGCGCTGCGGGCGAGCCCTCGAGGAACGCGCGCGTCGCCGCGCGGGACGACGCGGTCTGCTCGCCGAGCAGGAAGTCCGCGAGCTCACCCCGCTGGTCGTCGGTCAGGTCGGTGGTGTCCGGCCCCAGGGTCGCGACGGCCGCGTGCGCGCGGGCGCGGATGGTCTGCCCGTCGAGGCGGAGCAGCTGGGCGATCTCGTCGTACGAGCGGTCCTTCTGCAGCAACAGCTGGAGGACCGCACGCTGGTCGGGGGGCAGCGTCTGCAGGCGGCTCATAAGGTGGACGGAACCCTACCGGGCGGACCTGGCGGATCGTTGGTACGCCCGTGGTGTCCTGGCTGGCTGGCCAGGAACGCGCGGCGACGGACTACAGTGGCGGCGCATGGAGACCTTCGAGCCCCCCATCGCCCTGGATCGCACCTTCGACGCGCTCTACGGGCTCGAGGTGCTCGAGCACAGCGATGAACGGGTGGTCGCCCGGGTCGCCATCCGTGACCAGATCAAGCAGCCGATGGGCCTGGTGCACGGGGGGCTCTACGCGTCGATGGCCGAGTCCATGACGTCCATGGCGACGGCCGCGGCGGTCATGCCCGCCGGGAACGCCGCGATGGGCCTGGCCAACAGCACGTCGTTCCTGCGCCCGATCACCTCGGGCGACTACGTCCACGCGACGGCCACGCGCCGGCACAAGGGCCGGACCACCTGGGTCTGGGACGTCGACGTCACCGACGACGAGGGCCGCCTGTGCGCAACCACCAGAATGACCATCGCTGTGCGTCCTGTCGCTCGGGCATAGCCCTCGGACAGGATTGGAAGAACTCGCTGGCGCTCCTTCTTCCGGCGCGCCGGTCGGCGATCGGCGTTAGCCGCGATAACGGTTGGTGATCGGCATGCGCCGATCCCGGCCGAACGCCTTCGGGGTGATCTTGATGCCGGGCGGGTTCTGCCGGCGCTTGTACTCGGCGAGGTCGATGAGCCGCAGCACCCGGTCGATCTCCTCGGCGGGCAGCCCGCGGGCGATGAGCTGGTCGCGGCCGAGGTCGTGCTCGACGTAGCCCTCGATGATGCGGTCGAGCACGTCGTAGGCCGGGAGCGAGTCCTCGTCCTTCTGGTCGGGTCGCAGCTCCGCTGACGGCGGCCGGGTGACGACGGTCGCGGGCACCAGCGGACCGTCGGCGCGCGCGTCGCGCTCGGCCACCAGGCGGTACACGAGCGTCTTCGGCACGTCCTTGATGACGGCGAACCCGCCGGCGCTGTCGCCGTAGAGGGTCGAGTAGCCCACGCTGAGCTCGGACTTGTTGCCCGTGGTGAGGACCAGCCAGCCGAACTTGTTCGACAGCGCCATCAGCAGGTTGCCGCGGATGCGGGCCTGGAGGTTCTCCTCGGTGAGGTCGGGCTCGCGTCCGGCGAACGGGGCAGCGAGCACCTCATCGTACGCGCGCATGACGGACTCGATGGGCAGCTCGAGCAGCTCGACACCCAGCTGCTCGGCGAGGACATGCGCATCCCCGCGCGTGCCGCTGGAGGAGTACGGCGACGGCATCGTCACGCAGGTGACGCGGTCGGCGCCGAGCGCATCGACGGCGATGAGCGCGACGAGCGTGGAGTCGATCCCGCCTGACAGCCCGATGACGATGCGCTGGAAGCCGTTCTTCTCGACGTAGTCGCGCGTGCCGAGCACGAGCGCCTCGTAGACCTCGGCCTCGGCGCCGAGCGGCTCGGGCAGCGGGCACGGGGCCGCCGGCGTGGCGGTGTCGCCCTGGGTGGTGAAACGGCCGAGGTGCGCGACGTCGGCGCGGGCCGAGCGTGCCGCCTGCCGCGGCCGCGTGTCGCGCAGGCGCGCGGCGCGGGCGGCCTCGACGTCGACGGTCACGACGTGCAGGCCATCGGTGAACTGCGGGGCGCGCAGGACCGTGCGGCCCTCGTGGTCGACGACGAACGAGTGCCCGTCGAACACGAGCTCGTCCTGGCCGCCGACCTGCGCGCAGAACGCGATGGTGGCGAGGCTGTCCCGGGCGCGCTGGGCGATCATCCGCTCGCGCTGGGCGCCCTTGCCCGCGTGGTACGGCGACGCGCTGAGATTGACGATGACCGGCGCCCCGGCGAGGGCCTCGGTCGTCAGCGGCGGACCGGGCTGCCAGATGTCCTCGCAGATCGTCACGCCGACCATCACGCCGTCGACCTCCATGACCGCGGGCGTGTCACCGGCCTGGAAGTAGCGCAGCTCGTCGAAGACGCCGTAGTTGGGCAGGTGCTGCTTGCGGTAGATGCCGCGCACCTCGCCGTCGGCGCACACCGCGGCGGCGTTGAAGACGTCCTCGGCGCGCTCGGGGAACCCGATGACGGCGACGATGCCCTGCGCCCGTGCGGCGATCCGCTCCAGGGCGGCGCGGCAGTCGCGCAGGACGTGCTCGCGCAGGAGCAGGTCCTCGGGCGGGTAGCCGCTGAGGACGAGCTCGGGGAACACGGCGAGCTGCGCGCCCTCGGCGCGGGCGCGCTCGAGGGCGTCGAGCACCATCGTCTCGTTGCCGGCGATGTCGCCGACAATCGGATTGAGCTGCGCAAGCGCGATCCGCAGGGTGGCCGCCATGGGTCAGGGAGCGTACGACGTGGGGGACCGGCCGGGTGCGAGCCGCGCTGCAGGCGCGGCGGGTCAGTCCTGGTCAGACGTGCCGAGCAGGCCTTCGACGAACGCCCGCAGCTGCGGGTCGTCGGCCGTGGAGACGCGCAGCACGCGGGTGTCGCTCAGCGCGACGATGCCGCCGGCCTCGGGCGCCGCGCGGACGATGACGGCCTGCCCGGCCTGCTCGAGCTCAGGTGAGGCGGGGCCGGCGATCTCCTCGGCGAGGGCCTGCAGCGCCGGCCCGTCCGCGTCGCTGGCGTGGAGGAGGACGACGTTGCCGGGGACGCCGACGTCGGCGGCGTCACCCAGCGCGTCGACGGCGTCACCCCGCGGCTCCCCGGGGCCGGATCCCGTCGACACCGACGCGGAGTCGCGGTCGTTGGCGAACATCGTGAGGGCCAACCCGCCGATCGCGACGAGGACGACGACGAGGACGGCGACGCCTGCGATCCTCACGCGGGGCCCGCGGACCGGGCGAAACGCCGCTGCGGTTCGGGTCGGGGCTCGCCCGCGGCCGCCAGCATCGCGCCGACCGCGTGGTCGAGATCCGCGGCGAGCAGGTCGAGGTCCGGGACGGCGTCGTAGTCGGCGAGCAGCCCGAACCCGAGGCGGCCGTCGTAGGAGAGGACGGCGATGTTCAGCGCGAGACGGTCGTACACGGGCACGACAGGGTAGAGCGCCCGCAGCCGGCGGCCGAGGACGTAGAGCGGGAACTGCGGGCCCGGGACGTTCGTCACCACGACGTTGCAGTAGCGCTGGTGCGGCGCGAGGCGCATCGCCTGCGACAGGATCGTGGGGGGCGCGAAGCCCAGGAGCTCCGTGATCGCCTGGGCGCCGACGGCCTGGCCGGATTCCTTGAGGTCGCCCATCGCGGCGCGGACCTCGCGCAGCAGCTCCACCGGGTCCTCGATCCCGACCGGCAGGGGCGCCCACATCGCGGCGACCTTGTTGCCGAGCGCGCCCCGCTGGTCTGCGCTGCGCACGGAGACCGGGACCATGGCTCGCAGGACGACGCCGTCGGTCTCGAACCCGCGGCGGCGCAGGAACCGCCCGAGCGAGAGCGCCACTGCTGCGAGGACCACGTCGTTGACGGTCCCGCCGAGGTGGTTCTTGATCTGCTTGAACTCCGCCAAGTCGGCGTCGACCCACGCGTACCGGCGGTGGGGCCCGATCGCGACGTTCAGGGGCGTCAGCGGGACGGGGCGCATCCCGACGAGCGCGAACCCGCCCATGTCCCGCACCTGGCGCAGGAACTTCCCCGCGACGCGGCGCGGGCCGACCGAGAGGGAGACGAGCTCCTCGACGATGGCGCGCGGCTGGACGAGGCGCTCGGTGATCGCGCCGCTCAGCAGCTGCGCCTTGGTGGGCAGCGGGCGCGGCGCCCACCGGGCGGCGGCCCGCGCCGGCGGGCGTGCCGGCTGCTCGTCGAGGTCGTACATGATCGTCGTGATGTCGACGCCGCTGACGCCGTCGACGAGGGCGTGGTGCGTCTTGCTGAGCATCGCCCACCGTCCGTCCCGGAGCCCTTCGACCATCCAGATCTCCCACAGCGGCCGGTCGCGATCCAGGCGCTGGGCGAAGACCCGCCCCGCGAGACGGCGGAGTTCCTCGTCACCGCCGGGACGCGGCAGCGCGGTGTGCCGCAGGTGGTAGCGCAGATTGAAGTGGGGGTCGTCGACCCAGATCGGCCGGCCCTGCTGCGCAGGGATCTCCGCGACGCGCTGGCGGTAGCGGGGGACCAGATCGAGCCGGCTCTCGACGTGGTCGCACAGGTCCTCGAACGCGGGCGCCGGGCCGTCGAACACGGTCAGCGATGCCACGTGCATGTGCGCGTTGCCGTCCTCGAGCCGCAGGAAGGAGGTGTCGAGGCCCGAGAGGCGGTCGCCGGAGTCCATCGTCCGATTGTGTCGGTCGCACACCTTGCTTGCCAACCTTCAACAGAGTGTGTAAGGTTGTTGCACACTCTGAAGAAGGACTCCCCCTCATGGATCTCTCGGACGCCTCAACCTTTGCCGCCATGTACGAGCAGCACCGCCGTGGCGTCTACAACGCCGCTTTCCGGATCTCGCAGAACGCCGCGCAGGCCCAGGACGTCACACAGGACGTGTTCCTCCGCGTGTGGCGCAACCCGCAGAAGTTCGATCAGCGCCGTGGAGAGCTCGGCAGCTACCTGCGGCTGATGGCGCGATCACGGGCGCTGGACCTCTGGCGCGAGGGCCAGGCCGCCGGCCGCGCGACCGACAAGCTGAAGGTCGTCGTCACGCACGAGGCGCCGCGGCGCGACGCGCGTCCCGAGGACGAGGTCGAGCGCGACGCGTCACGCAGCGTCGTGCGCGAGGCGCTGAAGGATCTGCCCCTGGCCCAGCGTGAGGCGCTGGTGCTGTCCTACTGGGGCGGGATGACCGCCGACGAGGTCGCCTCCCACGTGGGCGTGCCCCTCGGCACCGCCAAGAGCCGCATCCGCCTCGGCCTGACCAAGCTGCGCGACCGCGTCGAGGACGGCGCCCTGCCCGTCGCCGCCTAGCCGGTCCTGCGTCTGGGAAATCGCTCATATGCAGCGATTTCCCAGCGTGACGCTGTGTGACCGCACCCACACGAAGGGGCCGAGAACGGTCCTAGCGTGGTGATGACGCAATACAACCTGCCGAGTCGCCTGCGGTCATCCGCGGGCGAACGGGGGACCCACTGCCGGCCCGATCCCCTCGGGCCGGACGGGGCGAATCGGCCGCTGCTGCGGCCGTAGCGCCGACCGAGCGATCCGCAGGAGCGGATGACGCCGGGCGAAGGCGCGAGCCCGTCAGCTAACCCCGTAGGCAGCACCGCCAGGAGGGCCTCCATGAGGTTGACGTGCACTGCGTGCGTCCCCGCCGTCGCGGGGACGCTCATGCTCGCCGCCGCCGTTCCCGCCACGGGTACCGCGGCCGCAGAGCAATCCCGGGTGACCGCGAAGGTCGCCGACCACCATCTCCAGTACGGCCAGCGACTGGTCGTCCGCGGAGGCGCCCGTCCCGGCGGCTCCGTCGTGCTGCAGTACCGCGCCAACGACGCCGGCGTGTGGACGCCGATCGCCACGACCACCGCGGCGTCGGACGGGCGCTACCGGGTGAGCGTCGCGCTGTCCCGGTCCGGCGCCGTCCGGGTGACGACGCCCACGCCGATCGCGGCGGCCGCTGCAGGTGGCGCAGCCACGACGTCGCCCACGACCAGTACCAGGAGGGTGCGTGTCGCAGCGCGACTGCGGACGACATCGGCGCGCCTGAACGTCGCCGCCGGCCGCCGCGCACGCGTCAGCGGCAGCCTGCGACGGGTCCGCGAGGGGCGCACCGTGACCCTCCAGGCCCGGACCGGCGGCCGCTGGCGCACCGTCGACCGCGATCGGACCGACCGACGCGGCCGGTTCGCGCTGTCGACCGTCGCGCGCCGGACAGCCGACCTGCGCGTGCGGTTCGCCGGCGACGCGCTGAACGCCGGATCGCGGGTGAAGGTCGGCCGGATGCGCGCCTTCCGCCGCTCCTTCGCGTCGTGGTACGGCCCGGGGTTCTACGGCAACCGGACCGCGTGCGGCCAGACGTTCCACGCGGGGATCATGGGTGTGGCGCACAAGACGCTGCCCTGCGGCACGCGGCTGACGTTCCGCCGGGGATCGAAGCTCGTGCACGCCCGGGTCGTCGACCGCGGCCCGTTCCACGCGGGGCGCGAGTTCGACCTGTCTCCCGCCGTCAAACAGGCGCTGGGCTTCGGGTCGACGGGCCCGGTGTGGGTCGCGACGTAGATCCGGCCAGGCACTGACCGCCGGAGGGGGCATCCTGCAGGGGTGCCCCCGCTCGTCGCGCACATCGATCTCGACGCGTTCTACGCCAGCGTCGAGCTGCAACGCCGCCCCGAGCTGCGCGGGCTGCCCGTGATCGTGTCCGGCAGCGGGCCCCGGGCGGTCGTCACCACCGCGTCGTACGAGGCGCGCAAGTTCGGCGTCGGGTCGGCCATGCCCACCTCGCGGGCGCGGCGGCTGTGCCCGGACGCGATCCTCGTGCCGCCCGACTTCGAGGCGTACAAGGAGATGTCGGCGCGGGTGATGGCCATCGTCCGCGCGCACGTGGAGACGGTCGAACAGCTCGGTCTCGACGAGGCGTACCTGGACCTGACCGGCCACGTCGCCCCGCGCGCGGCGATGCGCCGCCTGGTGGTGGACATCCATACCCACTGCCGCCTGCACTGCTCGGTCGGGATCGGGCCGAATCGCCTCGTGGCCAAGGTGGCCTCCGATGCGGAGAAGCCCCGCGGGTTCGTGGTCCTCTCGCGCGAGGAGGCGTGCCGGCGCTTCGCCGACGCCTCGCCCGGCCTGGTTCCCGGCATCGGCCCCAAGACCGTCGAGCGCCTGACGCGACTCGGCATCCGCACGCTGGCGGGGCTGGCGGCCGCCGATGAGGCCGACCTGACCTCCATCTTCGGTCCCAACCACGGGCGCGAGCTGCGTCAGCGCGCCCGCTTCGAGGGCTCCGCGGTGGTGACGCCGGTCCGCGAGGCGGTGTCGGAGTCGCGGGAGCGGACCTTCGACATCGACGTCGCCGACCCCGTCCGTCAGGAGGCGCTGTTGCGCGAGCTGGCGGCGGAGCTGTGCGCCCGGGTGCAGAAGGCCGGCGCGCGCGGCCGGACGATCGGGATCAAGGTGCGGCTGGACGACTTCACGACGGTGACCCGCGCCCGCACGCTCCCGGTGGCCGTCGACGACGGCGCGCTGGTGGCGGACGTCGCCGCGGAGCTGCTGCGTGAGTACGCGCCGGCACGGCCGGTCCGGCTGCTCGGCGTCCGCCTGGCGGGCCTCGACCACGAGGGGGCCGAGGGCGGACAGCTGGCCCTGCCGCTATAGGCTCCAGGGCATGCCCAAGGTCACGGTCAACGACGTCGAGCTGTACTACGAGCGCCGCGGCCAGGGAGAACCGCTCCTCCTGATCATGGGGATGAGCGGAAACACGGTGCATTGGGGCGAGCCGTTCCTCACCGAACTCGAGCAGCGCTTCGAGGTCATCGTCTATGACCACCGCGGGATCGGCCAGAGCGCCGAGCACTGGGACGCGTTCACCATCACGCAGCTGGCCGAGGACGCGATCGGCCTGCTCGACGCGCTCGAGCTCGATCGCGTCCACGTCTGCGGCATCTCGATGGGCGGGATGGTCGCGCAGGACCTCGCGCTCGCAGCCCCGGACCGGGTGGCGACCCTGACACTGGGCTGCACGTTCTGCGGCGGCCCGGAGGCGCAGTTCGGCACGCCCGAGGACATGCAGTTCCTCGCCGAGGCGATGGGCTCCGGCGACCGCGACCGTGCCCTGCGCGCGGGCTTCGAGCTCAACGTCTCGTCTGCGTGGGGGGCAGAGGCGGGGAACTACGACCTGTACCTGGAGCGGGCCACCAAGCACCCCGCGGCGGTGGCGTTCATCGGCCTGCAGATGCAGGCGATCGCCGGCCACGACACAAGCGCGCGGCTGGGGGAGATCACCACGCCGACGCTCGTCATCCACGGCACGCTCGACCGGATGCTGCCCGTCGCCAACGGCGAGCTCATCGGGCGGCTGATCCCCGGCGCGCGCACCGAGATCTTCGAGGGCGTCGGCCACCTCTTCTTCTGGGAGCGGCCGGAGGAGTCGGCGGCGCTCATCCGTGAGCACGCCGCCGCGGTTTCCGCGGCGCCTGCTCAGTAGAGCGCGGTCGCGAGGCGCCGACGGGCGTCGCGCGCGAACGGGTGCTCGACCCCCAGGCGGTCGAGCGCGGCGACGACGATGCGCCGCAGGTCGTCCTTGTCGTCCCCCGCGCCGGGCATGAGTTCGAGCAGCGCATCGACGCCGCGTTCGGTGTCGCCGGAGTCCAGGGTGGCGAACGCCTCGGCGTAGGTCGGGTTCCCGGCCAGCCGGATCCGGCTCACGAGACCCTCGGCCTGGAAACCGGGCAGGCCGTCGGCCAGCTCCAGCGCCCCGGCCTCGTCGCCCTGGGCGTGCAGGAGGTGGGCGAGCGCCGCTGCGGCGTCGGTCCGTGCCGGCTCGAGCTCCAGCGCGCGACGCAGCGAGGCCTCATCGCCCGCGGCGACGAGCTGGTCGACCTCGGACGGCACGAGCCCGTCGAAGAACCGCTCGACCTCGGTGGGCGGCTTCGCACCGACGAACTCATCCACGATCGCCCCGTCGCGGAACGCCTTGACGGCGGGAATGCCCTGGATGCCGAAGCTCTGCGCGAGCCGCTGGTTGGCGTCGGTGTCGACCTTCGCGAGGACGACGGCGCCCTCCCGGCGGTTGGCGGCAGCCTCCAGCGCGGGGGTGAGCTGACGGCACGGCCCGCACCACTCGGCCCAGAAGTCGACGACGACCGGCACCTGCCGCGAGCGGTCGACGACCTCCTGCTGGAACGTGGCCTCGGTGACGTCGATCACGGTCATGTCAGCGATGGTAGGCCACCGTAGTCTGAGCGCCATGGCCGAGCATGAGATCGATCGCGACGGGACGGCGCTGAGCGTCAGCGACGACGGAGAGGGGCCGCCGGTGGTCCTGCTGCACGGGCTGACCGCCACCCGCCGGTACGTCGTCATGGGCTCCAAGGCGCTGGAGCGCGGGGGCCATCGCGTGGTCGCCTATGACGCCCGCGGCCATGGGCGCTCGTCCCCGGCGCCCGACGCCACGGCGTACGGCTACGACGCGCTCGCCGCGGACCTGCTGGCGGTGCTCGACGGTCTCGGGATCACGCGGGCGACCCTCGCCGGTGCCTCGATGGGGGCGCACACGATCGCGGCCTTCGCCCTCGCGCACCCCGAGCGGGTGGCGGGCGCGTGCCTGGTCACCCCGGCGTTCGCGCCCGGGCGTGATCCCGGGCTTGCGCACTGGGACCTGCTGGCCGAGGGACTGCGGAGCGGCGGGGTGGACGGGTTCGTCGCGGCGTACCCGTTCGCCCAGGTGCCGGAGGCGTGGCGGGAGACGGTGGAGAAGGTCGTGCGCCAGCGGCTGGCGCAGCATCGCCATCCTGACGCGGTCGCCGACGCGCTCCAGGCCGTGCCGCGGTCGAACCCGTTCGGGGCGCTGACGCAGCTCAGTCAGATCGACGCGCCGGTCGCGGTGGTCGCGAGCCGGGACGAGGCCGATCCGGGCCATCCCCTCGAGGTGGGACGGGCGTGGACGGACGCGATCCCCGGCGCGGTGCTCCACGTCGAAGAGGACGGGAGATCCCCGCTGGCATGGCAGGGGGGACAGCTCTCCCGCATCATCGCGGACGTGGCGGCAGCCGCCACCGGGTGATCGGCCGTGGTGCCGCAGGACCGGCCCCCCGGGTATGGCAGGGGGCCGGCCGCCGACGGCGGATGGTCCGAGTGTTAGTTCAGAGCCTTCTTGAGGCCCGCGGCGGCCGAGAACTTCGCGGCGTTGCTCGCGGCGATCTTGATCGTCTCGCCCGTGGCCGGGTTACGGCCCTCACGGGCGGCACGCTTGCTCACGCTGAACTTCCCGAATCCGGACACCGCGACCTCGCCGCCACCGGCGAGCTCCTTGGTGATCGATTCAAAGGTGGCCTCGATGGCCTCCTTCGCCTGCGCCTGGGAAAGGCCGGTGTCTCCGGCGACCTTCTGGGCAAGCTCCTGCTTCGTCAAGGACATTGAACAGCTCCCTCTGGGTTGCTCCTGAGGCGGGCAAACTACCTCCCCCGGCGGCGGATCATGCCCGTAGGTGTTGGGAAATCCGGTATGAGCGGGACGAATCTCACCGGATCGGCGTCCGTCCGGGTCCATCCCGGGCCCGTCCTGCGGATGATGATCAGCCGCTGATCGAGGCCCCCGACAGGGGCGACGAGACGCCCGTCAGGGGCCAGTTGGGCCCACAGGGACTCCAGCTCGCTGACCTCTTCGGCGGCGGCCGCGACGTTGATGGCGTCGAAGGGCGCGGCCTCGGGCAGCCCGAGCGTCCCGTCCCCGACCACGAGCGTGATGCCAGTGGCGTGCGCTCGGGCCAGCGCCAGCTCCGCCGAGCGCGAGAGCTCCGCGTGGCGCTCGATCGACCACACCTGCGCCCCCATCGCCGCCAGGACGGCGGCGTGATAGCCCGAACCCGTGCCGACGTCGAGGACGCGGTCGCCGGGCGACACCTCGAGCAGCTCGCACATCCGCGCGACCACGAACGGCTGCGAGATCGTCTGATCCGCGCCGATGGGCAGGGCCGTGTCCTCCCAGGCGCGCGACCGGAGCCCGGGCGGGACGAACGCCTCACGCGGGACCGCGGCCACCGCCGCGAGCACCCGCTCGTCGGCGATCACCCGTGCGAGCCGGGACAGCAGCGCCTCACGATCGCCCATCTCCCGGATTCTGCCGGGTCTGTGCCGGCGCGGCGAAGGTCGGCCGGGCGTTGGCGGCTGGTGGATCTTCTAGCCTCCACGGAGACCGCCGGCGATCCAGGAGAACGTGCGATGAGCGACAACCGACTGCGGGCCATTGAGGCCCAGGGGCAGGCCGTGTGGATCGACAACCTCAATCGCGCGCTGCTGCGCGAGGGCGGGCTCCAGCAGCTCATCGACGAGGACGGCGTGTCCGGGGTGACGTCGAACCCCGCGATCTTCCAGAAGGCGATGGGCGGCAGCGACCGGTACGACGACGATTACCGCGAGGCGCTGGCCGACACGCAGGACCCGCGTGAGATCTTCTTCCGCCTGGCCCTGTCGGACATCCGCGCCGCGTGTGATCTGCTGCGCGGGGTCTACGACGCGACGGACGCGCAGGACGGCTACGTGTCCTTCGAGCTGCCGCCGGAGCTCGCAGACGACGCGCCCGGCTCGATCGAGGCCGCCGTGGACATCCACAGCCGGATCGACCGGCCGAACGTGCTCATCAAGGTGCCGGGCACGCCCGCGGGCGTCCTGGCCTTCGAGGAGCTCACCGCGCGTGGGATCTCGGTGAACGTCACGCTGCTGTTCGCGGTCTCGCGGTACGAGGAGATCGCGAAGGCCTACATCTCCGGGCTGCAGCGCCGGTTCGACGCGGGGCAGGACATCGATCGGATCGCGTCGGTTGCCAGCTTCTTCGTCTCCCGGGTCGACACGAAGGTCGACGCGGCGCTCGACGGCCTGGGCCGCGCCGACCTGAAGGGCAAGGCCGCGGTCGCCAACGCCCAGCTGGCGTACCAGTCGTTCCTGGAGATCTTCTCCGGCCCGCAGTGGGAGGCGCTCGCCGAGCGCGGCGCCAATGTCCAGCGCCCGCTGTGGGCCTCGACGGGCGTGAAGAACCCGGACTATCCCGACACGCTGTACGTCGACACGCTCATCGGCCCGGACACCGTCAACACGATGCCCGACGCCACGCTGGCCGCCGCCCGGGACCACGGCACCGCCGCCCGGACGGTGGACGCGGACTTCGCGGGAGCGCAGCAGATCATCAGCGACGTGCGTGCCGCCGGCGTGGATCTCGATCACATCGCGCTCACCGAGCTCGTCGACGAGGGCGTGCAGCTCTTCGTCGACGCGTTCGACGCGCTCATCGCCTCGATCGGCGAGCGGGCCCGCGAGCTCGCGCCCGCCGGCTGAGCGCGGCCGTCAGCCGCCGAGGAGCTCGATCCCGCCCGCGGGGTCGCCCTCGGCGTGCACGGCCGGCGCGGCGTGCCCGAGGTCGACGTCGACCGGCACGTCGCCGGCTCCGGCGGCGGGCGCCGCTGAGGCCAGCGCGGTGTCCAGGGTCGCCAGGTACGGCGCCAGATACCGCCCGGCGATCTTGCTCGGCGGCCACCACAGCGCGTGCTCGGAGACGATCGACGCGGCCTCGCCCGCTCCGCCTGCGACGGCGGCGCGCAGCCACTTCGTCCCCGACCCGGTGAGCAGCATGCCGCGCAGCGTGGGCTTGAACGGCACGGTCGGCAGGCCCGTCACGCCGGCGTGGACGGCGATCGCCTGCGCCACGGCATCGGCCTGCTGCGCGGCGATCCCGCCCTGCTTGATGGGGAACGACGTCCCGTCGCCCGCGGCCCACACGTTGCGGACACCCACGACGGCGCAGGTGTCGTCGATGGGCAGGAACCCGTGCTCGGCGGCGGGCAGCCCCTCGATGGGGCGTCCGGCGAGGGTCGGGAGCGCGACGATGCGGTCGGCCTCGAACGACCCGTCGGCCGGGGTGAAGCGGACCGTCCGGCTGTCCGGGATCTCGGCGTAGCGGCCGAGGTGGACCTGGACGCCCGCCTCGTCGAGGAGCGCGGCGACCGCGTCGCTCGCGGTCACGCCGAAGACGCCGAGCGGGCGGTCCTCGGGCGTGACGAGCGAGATCTCCACGTCGCGCAGCGACAGCGACCGTGCGCGCTCGGCGGTCATGAGCGCCAGCTCGTACAGCGGCAGCGGCCAGGCCGCCCCGGGCGGGACGACGAACGCGATCCGGCGCAGGTAGCCGCCCTCGAGGTCCTGCAGCAGCCCGTGCACGGCCTCCGCATCGGGGCCGCCGCGAAACGTCGTGGCGTGCGGGTACGCGGGCTCCGGCTTGGCCCCGAGCGCGACGACGAGCGCCTCGTAGGCCAGTTCGTCGCCCTGGCCGGTGTGCACGACCTGCCGCGCCGGGTCGACCGCCGCGAGCGTGCCGGCGTGCAGCGTGGCGCGCACGTCGCGGGCGACGCGCTCAAGGGGATATCGATGTGCGGTGGGCCGCGCGAACGGCTCCTGGACGGTCCAGGGGCGCACGGTGAACTCGGTGTCGGGCGTCAACAGCGTCGCGTCGACCCGATCGCCGGCGAGGTCGCGGAGGGCCAGCAGTGCCTCGATGCCGGCGACACCGCCGCCGGCGACGAGCACCTTCAGAGGGGGCTGGGCAGGGTCGCTCATAGCCTCAGGCTACGCCGCGGACCCGACCTTCACCACCCGTCACGGGTCGCCACGTCCGACCGCGCCGGATATGTTGCTCGGCGTGAGCGACGGAGAACAGGCTGACCGGCTGCGCCTCGTCCTGGCCGACGACCATGCCGTCGTGCGGGCGGGATTGAAGCTGCTGCTCGACAGCGAGCCCGATTTCGAGGTCGTCGCCGAGGCCGGGAATGTCGAGGACGCACTGCGCCAGGTGCGTGCCCACCGGCCGGACGTCCTGGTGCTCGATCTCAACATGCCCGGGGACCCGAGTCTTCCGGCGATCCCGAAGGTCGCGGAGATCAACGAGGCCACTGCGGTCGTCGTCCTGACGATGCAGGACGACACCGCGTTCGCGCGGGAGGCACTGCGCGGCGGTGCAAAGGGCTACGTCCTGAAGGACGCCGCCGACGGAGAGCTGGCACAGGCGGTGCGCGCGGCGGCAGAGGGTGGCACCTACCTCAACCCGTCGCTCGGCGCGCGGCTGGCCGCCGAGCCGCCGACGCCGACCGGGCCGCCGGACGACCTCACCGAGCGCGAAGTCGAGGTGCTGCGCCTCATCGCCCTGGGCCACACGAACGCCGAGATCGCGGGCCAGCTCTACCTGAGCGTCCGCACCGTGGAGAGCCACCGCGCCCACATCCAGCAGAAGCTGCGCCGGTCGACCCGGGCCGAGCTCGTGCGGTACGCGCTCGATCACGGGCTCGTCGAGCAGTAGCCGCGGGGCCTATGCTGCGGCCATGTCCGACCGCCATCCCGTCTTCGTCGTCGGTTACGACGCGTCACCTCCGGCCAACGCCGCGCTGGCCCACGCCGCAGCGCTCGGGCACGGGGGCCGCATCGTCGTCGTCCACGCCCACGAACCGGCGCCCAAGCAGCTCGACGAGCGCTGGCGCGCTGTTCTCGCCGCCGATCAGGAGGCGCGCAGCCAGGCGGTCCTCGACGGGCTGCCCGAGGACATCGCGGCACGCCTGAGCGACATCGCGTGGGAGACCATGTCCGTCGACGGGCCGCCGTGCCCGGCGCTGTGCCGCGTCGCGGCCGAGCAGGACGCCGACGCGATCGTGATCGGCACCCACGGCTACGGCCGGCTCGGCGCGATGCTCGGCTCGGTGGCGCACGCCCTGCTGCGCGAGGCCGACCGCCCCGTCGTGGTCATCCCGCCGCGCGCCGTCGAGCGCGTCGGGGCCGCGGCGCAGTAGCTCGCGGGGCTCGGGGTCGGGTTCCGGCCCCCTGTCCGTAGTCGCCCGCGAGCGACACCCGCGCGACTCCGCGAACCACTGCGGGCGTGTCCCGATGTGTGCCGGTCTGCCCGGGCGTACGGTCGAGGTCCGACCGCGAACCACGCTCCCGGAGGCCCTTGATGCACAACGACGACCGGACCGAAATGCGTTTCCTCGGGGCCTTCTACGGCCTCATCGGACTGCTGCTGGCGGTGTTCATCTTCGTGATGCTGGCCGGCGCCCACCTGATGTCCCTCGCGCTGATCGTCGTCCCGCTGTTCATCGCGATGGCCGCACTGTGGCTTGCCGTCCCTGACCACGGCGGCCCGCACCGCTGACGCTCAGCTGAGCGGGAAGGCCTGACGCGCCCGGCGTTCGGCGCCCACCGCCCGGATCGCCTGGGCGAGGCGCCGGACACCGGTCTCGATCGCGTCGGGCTCGACGTAGCCGTACGCGAGCCGCACCATCGTCGACGCGGGCGGCCCGGACGTCAGCGCGCTTCCGGGGACGACCGACACCCCGCAGCGCTCTGCTTCGGCGAGCAGCGTGCGGTCATCGAGGTCGGCATCGAGCGTCACGAGGATCGACGAGCCGCCCTGCGGCTCCGTCCAGCGCGCCACTGGCCGCAGGTGCCGGTCCAGGGCATCGAGCATGAGGTCGCGCCCGCGCAGGTACTCGTCCCGGATCCGCGCGAGGTGCTCCGGATAGTCGCCTGCCGCGAGGAGCCGGGCCGCGGCGTGCTGGGTGAGGGTGGGGGAGTGCAGGTCGTCGCTGTGCTTGGTCAGCGCGAGCCGCTCGATCATGTCGCCGCTCGCGCGCATCCAGCCGAGGCGCAGCCCGCCGCCGAGCGTCTTGGAGAACGATCCGACGGTGATGACGTGTGCAGGCGCGAGGTCGCGGAGCGGCCCGGGGTCGTCACCGCCGAAGCGCAGTTCGGCCCAGACCTCGTCGTCGATGATGAAGAACGCGTGCCGCCGGGCGAGTTCCACGAGCCGCTCGGCACGCGCGGGGCTGAGGTCATAGCCCGTCGGGTTCTGCAGCCGCGCCTGGAGGAACACGGCACGAAGATCCTCGCGGACGGCGATGCGGGCGAGTTCGTCGACGTCGATCCCGTCCTCGTCGACCGGGATCGGGATCATCCGCGCCCCGACCTGGCGGAGCACCTCGACGGTGCCCATGAACGTCGGGGACTCCACGGCGACCGCCTCGCCCGGGCGGATCAACGCGCGGGCGGCGAGCGACAGCCCCTGCATGGCGCCGTTGACGACCATGACGTCGTCAGGCTCCTCGCCCTGGAGGTGGGCCAGCTGCTCGCGGAACGCGGGAACGCCCTCGATCGGGCCGTACTGCAGCGCACCCGCCCCGAGATCCTCCAGGGCGTCCGCGGTGTGGCGTGCCCAGAGGGCGTCCGGGAGCATGCGCGTCGGCGGATAGCCGACCGCGAGCGGGATGAGCCCGGGGTCGGATGCGGCGTCGTACGCGCTGCTCGCGGCGCGCGTGTAGGCGCTCGGGGTCGTGGGGGGCAGGACGTAGCGCTGCCACTCGGGCTCGTCGGCCGGCGCGTCGACGGTGCGAGGGTCGCGGACGAACGTCCCGGCACCCACCCGGGCGGTGACCTGGCCGTGCTCGCGCATCCGGCGGTAGGCGCGAACGGCCGTGAGGTGGTTGACGCCGACGATCTCGGCGATCTCGCGGGTGGCGGGCAGGCGGTCGCCCGGCGCAAGCTCCCCGGACGCGATCGCGGCGCTGATCACGTCGATGATCTGCTGCGTCACGGACCGATCTGCGGTCCGGTTGATGTCCTTCAATGCATCGGTGTATGACATTGTGTGACCTCGACTGCCGGGCGATACTGGCGGAAGTGTACCACTGAAACCCGCCCGGAGGAACCCTATGTCATACAATCATGAAGTGTCAGACCTCCCGGCCCCCGAGCTCGTCCTCCGGGTGGCCCGCGCCGACGACCCTGGCGGCAGGTCCGACGTGACGCGTCTGGCCGCGCTCGACTCCGCCGCGGTGCCGCCGGGGCCGTACGTCATCGCCTCGCTGGGGGACCGAGCCATCGCCGCGCGCTCGCTCAGCACGGGCGCGACGGTCGCCGATCCCTTCACCCGGACGGCCGACGTGCTGCCGATGCTCGAACTCCGGGCCGATCAGCTCCAGCGAGCCTCGCTCGTCGCCCGTCCCGGCCGGCTGTGGCGGCGCATCGGCGTGCGCACGACGTGACGCATCAGATCGGGTAGGGGCGGGCGGCGGTAGGCTGCCCGCCCCATGTCGGCCACGTTCCGTGATTCCGAACTGCCTGAGGCCACCCGCATCGGCCGCAACATGCAGGCCGCGGTCTACGGGACGATCCTCACCCTCTCGCTGGTCGCCGTCTCCTCGGAGTACCAGGATCAGCCTCTGCGGGTCGCCGGCAGCGTCCTGGCCACGCAGTTCATCTTCTACATCGCCCATGTGTACGCCGGCCAGCTGGGTATCCGGCTCGAGACTCGTCACCCCGTCTCGCGCCAGCAGCTGCGCGAGGTCATGCGCGAGGAATGGCCGCTGCTGGCCGCGGC
This sequence comes from Solirubrobacteraceae bacterium, assembly GCA_016463765.1. GTDB lineage: Bacteria > Actinomycetota > Thermoleophilia > Solirubrobacterales > Solirubrobacteraceae > Svornostia. The sequence continues at coordinate 60,237 of JAEMQS010000005.1, forward strand.
GGGGCCCCCGTGCGTCGCGCTGCTGCTCGGCGGACTCGACGTCATCGGCTACGACCTGGCCGTCGACCTCGCGCTCGGCGTCGGGGTGACGACGCTCGTGCTGTACGGCGTGCGGCTCGGCCGCGCCGAGCAGCGCACATGGCCGGGCGTCGCGATGACCGCGGCGGTCAACGGCGCGCTCGGCCTCATCATCGTGGTCCTCAAGATCGTCGTCCACTGATTCGCCTGCCACCATGTCCGGCGTGGACAGCGCACGGGTGGACCGGTGGCTCTGGGCGGTGCGGCTCTACAAGCCGCGATCGGCGGCGACCGATGCCTGCAAGGGCGGGCACGTGACGGTCAACGGACGACCGGCGAAGCCCGCGACGATGGTGCGTCCCGGCGATCGCGTCGAGGCGTACGCCGGTGGCCGCGAGCGAATCCTCGAGGTCGTCCAGGTCATCGAGAAGCGCGTCGGCGCCGCCGCCGCGGCCGAGTGCCTCGTCGACCACAGCCCGCCACCGCCGGCGCGGACCGAGGCGCCGGCGGACATGTTCGTCCGCGAGAAGGGCACCGGGCGCCCGACCAAGCGCGATCGCCGCGAGCTCGAGCGGCTGCGCCGCCAGTGAGCGCCCGCAACCTCGTCAACCTGAAGTCCGTCGCCAAGGGCTACGGCAGCCGGTCGGTCCTCGAGGACGTGACGCTCGGGATCTCCGCGGGCGACCGCATCGGGATCGTCGGTCGCAACGGCGACGGCAAGTCGACGCTGCTGAAGCTGATCTCCGGCGCCGAGGACGCCGATCGCGGCCAGGTGACCCGGACGAACGGGCTCGACGTCGCGGTCATCGCCCAGGGCGACGATCTCGACAGCGACCGCACGATCCGCGAGGAGCTGGTCGGCGGCCGCGCCGACCACGAGTGGGCCGCCGACAGCCGGTTTCGCACCGTGCTCGACGGGCTCCTCGGTGGGGTGGACGTCAGCCGGTTCCCGGACGGGATGGACACGCGGATCGGCCCCCTGTCCGGCGGCGAGCGGCGACGGATCGCCCTCGCCCAGCTGCTGCTCGACAACCCCGAGCTGCTGCTGCTCGACGAGCCGACGAACCACCTGGACGTCGAAGGTGTCGACTGGCTGGCCCGTCACCTCGCCGCGCGGCGCGGGTCGCTCGTGGTCGTCACCCACGACCGCTGGTTCCTCGACGCGGTCTGCACCGCGACATGGGAGGTCGTCGACGGGGGCGTCCAGCAGTACGAGGGTGGGTACGCCGCGTACGTGCTGGCCCGCGCCGAGCGCGACCGCCAGGCGTCGGCGCGCGAGGACCGCCGCCAGCAGCTCATGCGCAAGGAGCTCGCCTGGCTGCGGCGCGGCCCGCCGGCGCGAACGGCGAAGCCGAAGTTCCGGATCGAGGCCGCGAACGCGCTGATCGCCGATGAGCCCGAGCCGCGCGACACCGTCGAGCTGCTGCGCTTCGCCACGTCGCGGCTGGGCGACAAGGTCCTCGACGCCGTCGACGTGAGCGTGCGATTCGGCGAGCGCGAGCTGCTGCGCGGCGTGACCTGGCGCCTGGGCCCCGGCGACCGTGTGGGCCTGGTGGGCGTCAACGGCTCGGGCAAGACGACCCTCATGAAGGTCCTCAGCGGGGCGCTGTCCCCGACCTCCGGTGAGGTCGACCGCGGGCAGACGGTGCGGCTGGCGTTCCTCTCGCAGGAGGCCGCGGAGATCCCGCCGGACGTCCGCGTGCTCGAATCGTTGGAGCAGGTCCGCGGGCGCACGACGACGAGCGACGGCCAGGAGCTCACGGCGTCGAAGCTGTGTGACCGCTTCGGCTTTCGCGGCGAGCGCGCGTGGACCCGGGTGCGCGAGCTGTCCGGCGGGGAGCGGCGGCGCCTGCAGCTCATGCGGCTGCTGATGGAGGAGCCCAACGTGCTGCTGCTCGACGAGCCGACCAATGATCTCGACATCGACACCCTCACCGCGCTCGAGGATCTGCTCGACGGCTGGCCGGGCACGCTGATCGTCGTGAGCCACGACCGGTACTTCGTCGAGCGCGTGTGCGATGACGTCTACGCCCTCGGGACGGACGGCGGACTGCGCCACCTGCCGGGCGGCATCGACCAGTACCTCGAGCTGCGCCGCGCTTCGGCGGAAGCGCCCGAACCGGCCGCCACCGTTGCGACGAAGCCGCGGACGGGGCGCGACACCCACGCAGCGCGCAAGGAGGTCCAGCGCCTGGAACGAGCGCTCGAGAAGCTCGACGCGCGCCAGGCCGAGCTGTACGAGCAGATGGCCGCCGCGGCCACCGACCACGAGCGGCTGCGCGCGGTCCAGAGCGAACTCGACGAGCTCGCGACCGAACGCGAGCGGCTCGAGGCCTCCTGGCTCGAGACGTCCGAGCTTCTCGAGGCCTGAGCACCTGGCGGATTCCGTGGGCGGCGCCGGTACGCTCGTGCCCGCCGAAGCCTGACCTGCTCGGGGACGAGAGGAGAGCCGGATGCCGTCGGACGACGCGGCGCTGTGTCATGAGGCCATAACCCGCTGGCACCACCTGCTGCGCGAAGGAGCGCTGCCGGACGACGACCGCGGACTTGCGCAGCTCCGGCGGCTGACGGTCTACGGCGACCGGAAGGTCATGCAGGTCGTGCGCCCGCATTTCCTCACGCCGGCGCGCTACGAGTCCGAGTCCCTCGCGTGTGCCCTCGTTGCGCGCGCACTGGCAAAGGCGTGCGCGGCCGTGCGGGAGGACCACGACGTCCTCGACGAGCTCGACGTCCGCGGCCACGAGCGCGACCTCATCCTCATCGACCCGGGCTTCGAGAACCCGGACGTGTTCGACCGGTTCGACGCCTTCGCCTCCAAGCGCCTGGGGCTCGTCGAGGTGCAGGGCGCGGCGCCGGGCGGCGTGGGCTACGTCGACGCCGCAGCGCGGGCGTTCCAGGCGATGGCCATCCACGACCGGTTCGGCGAGGAGTTCGACATCGAGCCGCTGCTCGTGGCCGACCCGCTGCGCGAGTCGATGCTCCAGGCGTGGCGGGACTTCGGCGGCTCGGGCGACCCGGCGATCGCGATCGTCGACTGGGACGACGCGCCGCTGATGATGGAGTTCGAGCTCATCCGCGACGACCTCGTGGCCGCCGGGCTCGACGTCACGATCTGCGATCCGAGGCAGCTGCGGTTCGAGGGCGGCAGGCTGCACGGCCCCAACGGCCCGATCGACCTCGTCTATCGCCGCCTCGTGATCATGGACTGCCTGTCCCGCCCGGACGACGTCAAGGCGCTCGTCGATGCCGCGCGCGCCGGCGCGGTGTGCCTTGTCAATCCGTTCGCCAGCGACCTGATGGGCCACAAGTCGATCTTCGATCTGCTGACCGACGAGGATCGGGACTTCGGACTGACCAGCACCGAACGCAACGCGGTGCGCAACCACGTGCCGTGGACGCGCGTCCTCGTCGCCGAGGCCGACCCCCACGACCACCGGACCGTCGGCCGCGACGAGGTCGTCGAGCACCGCACGTCGCTCGTCCTCAAACCCGTGCACGACTACGGCGGGCACGGGGTCACGCTGGGGTGGGAGACCGATCCGCGCGAGTGGGAGGAGCTGGTCAGCAGGGCGGTGGCCGACGGGCACCTCGTGCAGCGCCGCATCCAGGCGCACCGCGAGCCGTGGCCGTGGGACGCCCCGGAGTTCCCGCTGCGCGAGCTGTACGTCGACAACGACCCGTACATGTTCCGGGGCCGGATGGGCGGCATCCTCGCGCGGCTCTCGGGCAGCGGGATCACGAATGTGACGGCGGGTGGCAGCCTCGCGCCGACGTTCCTGGTGCGGCCGCGATGACGAACGAGGACCTCGTCCGCGCCTATCTGGACGCGCTCGACCGCCACGACATGGCAGCGGCCCGGGCGCTCATGAGCGACGACTTCTCGCACGCCCCCGCGACGCCCACCGGCGTGCCGATGGACGCGGACGCGTTCGTCGAGATCCACCGGGTCGTCGCCGCGTCGTTCCCGGACATGCGGCGGCACATCGTCTCGATCGAGGCCGAGGGCTCCGAGGTGCGCGTCACCGCGTACGTCACGGCGACGCACGACCACCACGTCCGGCTCCCGATGCTCGGCATCGATGAGCTTCCGCCGACCGGGCGGGCGTATCGCACGGCGCCGCACCACGACACCTTCACCCTGCGCGCTGGGCGCATCACCGGCGTGCACTCCAGCTTCCCACCGGGCGCCGGCCTGCGCGGACTGCTCGACCAGCTCTCGACCACGGAGACCGGATGACCGACCTGACGCACTTCGCGGAGTACGACGACTTCATGGCGTACGCCGAGGCGACGCTGCCCAAGCCGACGTTCAACCACCTCAACGCGGGCGCGCTGACGAACTGGACGCGCGACGAGAACCGCCGGGCGTACGACCGCTGGGTGATCCGCAAGCGCCTGCTCGTCGACGTATCGGAGACCGACCTGTCGACCACCGTCCTCGGCACCCGGGTGGAGATGCCGGTCCTGCTGGCGCCGTCGGCGTTCCACAAGTTCGTGCACCCCGAGGGAGAGCTCGCCACGGCCCGGGCCGCGAAGGCGATGGGCACGACGATGTGCCTCTCGACGCTGTCGAGCACGGCGCTCGAGGACGTCGCCGCGACCGGCGTCGACTGCTGGCTGCAGTTGCAGATCCACAAGGACCGGGGCCTGACGACCGAGCTCGTGGACCGCGCGGCCGCGGCGGGGTACAAGGGGATCGCGTTCACGGTGGACGCGCCGAACTACGGACTGAAGCCATCCGATCGCCGCAGCGAGATCCACCTGCCCGCGGGGGTGAAGATCGCGAACCTGATGGACCGCAAGACCCTGCCGCACTACACCACCGGCGAGGACCTCATGAAGTACATGTGGGACGAGATGGCGCAGGACGTCACGTGGGACGACGCCGCGTGGCTCTGTGACTACAGCCCGCTGCCCGTGATCGCGAAGGGCGTCCTGAGCGGTCCCGACGCCGAGAACGCCATCAGCGCGGGGATGGCGGCGATCATCGTGTCGAACCAGGGGGGACGGCAGATCGACGGCGATCCGGCCACGCTCGACGTGCTCCCCGAGGTGCTCGACGCCGTGGACGGTCGCGTCGAGGTCCTCGTCGACGGCGGGGTGCGCACCGGCGCCCACGTCTTCAAGGCACTGGCGATCGGCGCTCGCGCGGTCCTGCTCGGACGGCCGCAGTACTGGGGGCTGGCGGTCGGCGGTGAGGAGGGCCTGACGCACATGCTCGACGTGTTCCGCGAGGGGCTGGAGAACACGATGCAGCTCGCGGGCGTCAAGCGCGTGGCAGATGTGCAGCGTGATCTGGTGATGCCGGCGCCGCGGTAGGACGCTCGCGGGTCAGGAACGCCCAGGCGGCGATCGCGCCGAGCGCGGTCACGGCGGCCGTGATCTGGATGGTCGTCGCGAACGCCGCATCGAACGCGTCGTTGGCCAGGCGCTGCGCGGCCTGCGCCTGTGCGGCGGGGACATCCTTCAGCGCGGTCTGCGCACCGGCGAGCAGCGCGTGGACGCGCTCGTCGTCGACACGGTCGAGGCGGTCTTCGGCCAGGCGGGCCGCTTCAAGGGTGGACAGCAGCGACCCCATGACCGCGACGCCGAGACTCGCCCCGATGTCGCGCGCCGTCGTGTAGACGCCGGAGACCATGCCCCGGTCCGCGCCCCGGGCGGCGGCCATGATCGTGGTGGTCATCGAGGTCAGCACGACAGCGAAGCCGCTGCCCACCGCGATGAGCCCCGGCAACATCGGCAGGTAGGAGTCGGCTCGGACGGCGGTGCCGATGGCGAACGTGCCCGCCGCGAGGACGGTCATGCCGATGCCGACGATCGTCCGCGGCGCGACCCTGTCCGCGAGGCGCCCGGCGATCGGGGCCATCACGAGGACCGGGAGGGTGAGGGGGAGGAGGAGCGCGCCCGTCGCCAGCGGCGAGTAGCCCAGCACGTTCTGCAGGTAGATCGCGAGCAGGACGACGAGCCCGGTCACGACGAACTGCGCACTGAACCCGATGAAGTTGCCCGCCGCCATCGCGCGGCCGCGCAGCAGGCGGACATCGATCAACGGGACGGCGATGCGCGTCTCGACGGCGACGAACAGGCCGAAGCCGGCGACCCCGGCGATGATCAGTCCGAGGGTTGCGGGAGCGCCCCAGCCCCAGGCCTGCGCCTGCATGACGCCGAGCGTCAGCGCCGTGAGCGCCACGCCGAGCGCCGCGAGTCCCGGATAGTCGATCGGCGGCGCGTCGGGGCGCCGGGTGTCGGGCACGGCGCGGAGCGTCAGCGCGGTGGCGACGACGGCGATCGGGACGTTGACGAAGAAGATCCAGCGCCAGTCGACGACTTCGAGGATGACGCCACCGAGGAGCGGACCGATCGAGAGGCCCGCCGCGGCGGTGCCGGCCATGATGCCCATGGCGCGGCCCAGGTGCGGGCCTGCGTACGCGTCGGTGACGATGGCGGTGCAGCCGGGCATCATGATCGCCGCGCCGATGCCCTGCCCGGCGCGCGCGGCGATGAGGAGGCCGCCGGACGGTGCGAGGCCGCTGAGCACCGAGCAGAAGGTGAACAGCGCCAGGCCGATCAGGAAGACCCTGCGACGCCCGAGCAGGTCGCCGAGCCGGCCACCCGCGACGACGAACACCCCGAGGGTGAGCAGATACGCGTTGATGACCCATTGCTGCGCGACGTCGCTGAGGTCGAGGTCGCGCTGGATCGCGGGCAGGGCGACCCGCACGATCGTCGCGTCGATGGTGAGCATCCCCAGCGCAAGGACCATCGCGATGAGGACACTGCGCGGTCGGGGCTCGGGACGTGCGGCCATGCGCTCGCGGACGCTAGCCCTGATCCAGGACGGCGTGGGGCGGCGCTAGCTCGCGTGCTCGGCGCGATTGCGGCCGCTGCGCTTGGCGCGGAACAGCGCCTCGTCCGCCGCCCGGAGGATGTCGACCGCGCGGTCGAGTTCCGTCGTGGCGCTCGCGCTGCCCGCGGACACGGTGACGGTCAGCGGACCCGCGGAGGTCTCGAACTCCGTGTCGGCGACTGCGGTCACGATGCGGGCCCCGAGCACGGACGGGTCGTTCCGGTCGCCGATCATGAGGACGCAGAACTCCTCACCGCCCCAGCGTGCGACGAGGTCACCGCCGCGCACGCTGGCCGTCAGCCTGCGCGCCATGAGACGGAGCACCTCGTCACCGACAAGGTGGCCGTGCTGGTCGTTGATGGCCTTGAAGTGGTCGACGTCGACCACGATCGCGGAGTGCACGCGCGTGCTCAGCCACGACCCGGAGTCGAGAATCTCGTCGACGTGCGCGCGGTTGGGGAGCCCCGTCAGCGCGTCTGTGCGGGCGTCGTGCTCTGCGCGCATCAGGCGGAACGCCGGCACGGTCGCGTCGCGCTGCACCGCGACGAAGTACGCGGGCCGGCCGTCCTCGTCGTCGATCGCCGCGATCGACCACTCCATGAGGAACGCCGACCCGTCCTTGCGGTAGTTGACCGTCTGTCCGGCGAACGAGCGGCCTGCGTCAAGGTCGGCACGCAACCGCGCGATGACGACTTGATCGGTCGCCGGGCCCTGGAGGATGCCGGGGCTCCGCCCGAGGAGCTCCTCACGCGCGTAGCCGGTCATCTCGCACACGGCGTCGTTGACGTAGACGACGGTCGGCGGTTCCGTGGGCGTCCCGGTGTTCGTCGCCATGATGCCGTCGGCGAGGGCATCGAGCGCGGCGCTCTTGGGAAACGCCATCACGGCGGGGGAGGTCCGGACGGGCATGCACGCCCTGTATCGGCGTCTCAGCCTCAGATGATGAACGTGATGTCCCAGTTCCCGCTCTGCGCGTAATGACCTGCGTGTCTGGCCGTCGTCATGGCATGACCATGCATCGCGCACTGCTGACCACCGCGGCGGCCGCAGCCGCCGTCACGATCGTGCCGACGTCCGCGACGGCCGCCACATGCGGCGTGGCGCAGTCGCGCGCGCTGTTCGAGACCCCCGAGGTCCAGGTCTACGCCAGCAGGGGCAGAGCGGTCGCGTGCCTGCGTGCGACGGGCCGCTCGCGCGTCGTCGGGCCGCGTTCCAGTGGTCGTGCGACGACGCTCGTGCGCGGCGTGGCGGGTGGACGTTGGCTGTCGGTCGTGCGGGCAGGCGCAGGGGGGACCAACCAGGCCGATCTGCACCAGCTCATCGACCTGCGCACCGGGCGGCGGGCCCAGGTCGCCGAACGCCGGACCCGGGTCGAAACCGTGACGCTCCCCGGGGTGCTCGTCCACGCGCTCGGGGACGGGCGCGGCGTGGTCGCTCGCTTCACCAGCGGGCGGACCGTGGTGCTCAGCCGGGTCAAGGGCGCCGAGGGCATCGCGGCCGCGGGCAATCGCGTGTACTGGCTCGAGCCCAACGGCAGTGGCGATCCGAAGGTCCGCAGTGCACGCCTGTCGGGCGTTCCGGCCGCTGCGTCCGGACCAACCGCTCGGCCGACGCAGAAGATCGGCTCGTGCCCGGCGGACGCGGAGGGACGACTCGTGCTGCACGATCGCTCGCGCGTGGTGACCCAGCGCCCGGACGGCGTGCGGGTCTGCAACCGCTGGACGGGCAAGACGTGGAACGTGGGGGACGCGCAGACGACCTTCGAGGCCCTCACCACCGAGGGCCTGGCCTACCGGTCGCCGACGACGGCGGGACTGTTGCGCTTCGCGACGTCGGCGCAGGTGGAGCTCCCGGTCGCCGCGGACGCGTCGTCGGTGGCGTCCGCGACATTCCTGGCCGGGGCGACGGCCGACGGCCTGCGTAGCGCGAATGCGGCGAAGTCCACGGCGCCCGCGGACCTTCTCGACGCCGGAGCGGTGACGGATGTCGCCGCGGCGCTCGTCCCCGCGTCGGACCGTCCCGAGGACGACACGGTGATCTACTGGACCGACGCCGAGGGCGACGCGCGCACGGCCACGCTGCCGGTCAAGACGCAGGAATGAGCCGTTCCGATACCTGTCCGGGAGGGCTCTTGCCGCAGGCCTGAGCGGTCGACCATGGTCGTGGTATGGCCGCATTGGCGCTCCTCGACGACCCCGGACCCGGGGAGACGGAGACCTCTTCCGAACTCGATGAGGCGATCCTCGCGCTGCGCAGCGGCGCGTGGATGACGGTGGCGGGAGTGCTGATGCTCATCCTGTCGACCGCCCTGAACCAGGCGGGAGATCCAGCCGAGCGCTTCGCGATGCCGACGATCGGCTGGGTGCTGCTCGGCGCGGTGCTGGCGCTCCAGGTCGGCGCGGTCGCGGCGGTCGAACTCGGGCGCGGCTGGATCCGCTCGTCATGCACGCCGGACGGGATCTACCGGTATCTCTGGGGCACATCCATGCTGGAGGGCCTGGCGCTCGCCGTCGGGATCGTGCTGGTGCCGGCGGGCGTGATTCCCCTCTCGCTGATGATGCTCATCATGGTCGTGTACGCCGGCTACTTCTACCGGCGGGTGGAGGCCATCTCCTTCATGGTGTTCGCCGTCGCTGCCAATGCGGCGGCCGTCGTCATCGCGACGCCTCCCGAGGTCCCCGTCTCACAGTTCAGCGCCGCGGCGATGGTGCCGTTCGCCGTCACCATCCTCATGGCCGGCGCGTTCGTGGCGGTCGTACGCCGCGGCCGGGACCGCGTCGAACAGCGGGCCCGGCTGGTGGCGACGGTCGGCCTGGCCCACGCGCTGGATGTGCGTGACGCGAAGACGGCGAACCATTCGGAGACGGTCGCGGACTACGCGGTGGCGATGGCCCGACGGCTCGGGCTGTCACCACGCCACGTCGAACGGGTGCGGCTGGCGGGTCTGCTGCACGATGTCGGCAAGATCGGCATCCCGGACTCCGTACTGCTGAAGCCCGGCAAACTCACCGAGGCCGAGTGGCTGATGATGCGCCGCCATCCGGAGCTCGGTGCGCAGATGCTCGACTCGGCGACGCTCCGCGACGTGCGTCTGTGGGTGCTCGCACACCACGAGCGGCCCGACGGAACCGGCTACCCGCACGGCCTGAGCGGTGACGAGATCCCGCTCGAGGCCCGCATTCTCGCGGTCGCCGACGCCTTCGAGGCGATGGTCTCCGACCGTCCGTACCGGGCGGGTCGTCCGCAGGCCGAGGCGCTCGCCGAGCTGCGGCGCTGCGCAGGCACGCAGTTCGATGCTGACGTGGTCGCGGCGTTCGAGGAGACGCTGAGCGAGGAGGACGGCCCGGCCATGGTGACGGCGGCCTGACCGGGCGGTCCTCCGAGGCGCTCGGCTACCAGGGGATGGGGCCCGCGTCGTTGAAGTAGCCGCCTGTCGGCCCGTCGTCGCCGATCGTGGCGTACGTGATCGCGATGGCGGCGCCCTCCTGCGGGGTGCGAGTCCCTTGGCGGCCGTTCAGGTCGGTCGACACGTAGCCCGGGCAGACGTTGTTGATGAGGATCCCCGTGCCCTCGAGCTCGCGGACGTAGTGGAGCGTCACGGCGTTCAGGTAGGTCTTCGTCGGCGAGTAGGCCATAAGGACCGGGCCCGCCTCAGGCGCGCCACTCGCGTGGTAGGCGAGCGAGCCGACCGTGCTGGAGAGATTCACGATGCGCGGCGACGTGGCTCGGCGCAGCTGGGGGAGCAGCGCGTTGGTCGTGCGGACGACGCCGAACACGTTCGTCTCCACGGCCGCGCGCATCGCCTCGATGTCGACGGTGGTCGGCACCTGAGAGGCACCACCGGCGATCCCCGCGTTGTTGATCAGGACGTCGATGCCGCCGCGCTCCTCCAGCAGCTGCGCCGCCGCGGCGACACTGGCGTCGTCCGTGACGTCGAGCTCGACGGCGAAGGCGTCGGCGCCGCCGTCGCGCAGCCGCTCGACCGCGTCTGCAAGACGCTCCGGGTCGCGAGCGCCGACACCGACGCGCCACCCGAGCGCTCCGAGCCCGGCCGCGATCGCGTAACCAATTCCCTTGTTCGCACCCGTGACGAGTGCTGTCCTCTGCGTCGTCATGGATCGATCGTGGCGCGGCTCTTGACGCCAGTCCAAGACCGATTGCGCACCGCCTGATACCCGCCGGGTATCGCGAGAGCGCGGCTATCCTGACTGCGTGGAAACACGCGAGATGCAGTACTTCGTCGCGGTCGCCGAAGAACGCCACTTCGGGCGCGCCGCCGAACGTCTGGGCATCAGTCAGCCGCCGCTCTCGCGCGCGATCCGCCAGCTGGAGGTGCGCCTGGGCACCGACCTCTTCACGCGGACGAGCCGCGGGGTGGAGCTCACCGAGCCGGGCAACGTGCTCCTGCGCGAGAGCCGCGCGGCGTTGGCCGCTGTGGCGGCCGCGGAGCGCCGCACGCGCCGAGCTGCCACGGATGAGCCGGTAGTGCTTGTGGTGAAGGCCGCGGCCACCGGTCCGCTCGTCACCGACCTGCTCGAGCGGCACGCCGCCGAACCGGGAGCCGCGCCGGTGAGGCTCGAGCCGTGCGCCATCGGGGAGCAGGTGCGGACGCTGCGCGACGGGCGCGCGGATGCCGCCGTGCTGCACCTGCCGTACGACGACCTCACCGGCCTGGACATCGTCGAGATCGGGCAGGAGCCGCAGGTGGTGTTCATCGGACGCAGCCATCCGCAGTCCGGCCGCGACAGCCTCACGCTCGCTGAAGTCCAGGAACTGCTGCACGACGCGCCAACGCCACGCTGGGCCGATGCGGACGGGCGGATCCCCGACGGCCCCGGCCCGATCGCGCGCGACCACGGCCAGCTCCAGGCGCTCGTGGCGCTCGGCCAGGCGACCTGGCTTGCGCCGGCATCGTGCCGCGCGATGATGCGCCCGGACATCGTCGCCATCCCGGTGCCGGACGCAGAACCAATCACCACCGTGCTCGCGTGGCCAGCACACGGCACGTCCGATGCGGTCGCGCACCTGGTGGCCACGGCGACCCGTACGGCCGCCGCGCTTCAGGGCTGACCGCCGCCCGGCGGACGTTCTGGTGTTAACGCTCGATAATGGCGGTTATGTAAACAACCGCGAAGAGTCAGGTACAGACCCGGACCGTCGTCCGGACCGAGGACGTCCGGCTCTTGCCGCGTTTCAGCGTGATGTACGCGCGGGCGCCCACCGTCACGGACGTTCCTGGGGTTCGCGTCGGGCTGATGCGGTCCTTGTGCGTGAAAGGTGCGGCGCGGTCGCGGGAGCGCAGGCGCGCGTCCTGGCTGAAGTCGACGCGGCGGACCTTGACGAACGGGTTGTTCTTGCGGGCTTGTCTCGTGGCCCGCAGCGTCAGGGCGAACGTCTGGCCCGGCCGGACGCAGGCTTTAGGGACGCCGAGGCTGAGCCGCGCGCCGGTGACGGTCTTGGTGACGGTCCGGAGCGGTCCCCGGTAGTTGGCGGGCGGGCGCGCGGTGGTGACCGGGACGCTGGTCGAGTCGCTCCCGACGGTCTGCGGGACGGCTGTCACCTCGGGCCTGGGGGTCGCAATGGTGCCCTGAACGTTGAGGTTGCGAATCGTATGGCGGTTGGTCAGGCCTCCGGTTGCTGCGGAGAAGCCCAGCAGCACCCGGTCCGGCAAGGTCAGCGGGACGGTCATGGTCGTGAGATCGTTGACCGAGACGGTCGCTTTCCCACCGGAGAGCACCACCCGCACCCGCACCGTCGTGTTCTGCAGCCTGGCCGGCAGCTTGGCCCTTCCCAGCCAGTTCAGCGTCTGAAACTCACCGGCCTGTGGGCCGTCGCTCAGGCCGACGAAGTTCCACTCGTCGCCGGTGCCGTTGGTCGCCGGCAGGAGTGCCACGGCCCAGCCGGGAGTCCCACCGAAGCCGAGTGACCCGCCGAGGCCGCCGATCTCCGTGGCCGTGGCACCGCGGGCGGGGTCGGCGAGGACCATCGCGATGCCGTCCGCGCCGGTGCCGCCGGCGATCGTCGCGTCGAATTGGACCGTCAGGTCGCGCGTGGAGTCCAGTTCCTCCGGCCAGTAGGCGCTGCCGCGCTGGTCCTGCGTCGCCTCGGTGAGTCGCAATCCCCCGTCAGTGATGGTGGCGGCGCCGTTCAGGGTCCAGCCGCCGGCGCTCGGGTCGGCGATGACGGAGGGTCGCGGTGGCGTGAAGCCGGTCAGGGCCAACGTCAACGGCGGACCGCTGGCCGGGGACACGACCAGGTCGCCGTCAGCCGTCCCACGTCGCAGCTTGAGCGTCACCTCCCCGTCCGCGGGTACGTCGAACGGCGTGGCCGGCCCCTGCGCGACTGACCAGCCCGCACCGGGTGTCGCAACCCTCGTGATCCGTGCGGCCGCCGTGCCGGAGTTCGTCAGGCTCACGACCGTCTCGGGGTCCGACACCGACACCCGCTGAACCTTCAGCCGCGGCGAGAGGCCGGTGAGCGCGAGGCGGAGGTCCGGCCCGGTCGCCGGGCTCAGGATGAGGTCCCCGTTCGCGGTGCCGCGCCGCAGCCTCAACGTCACCTCGCCGCCGGCGGGCACCGTCACCGGGAGCGTCGGACCGGCGCTCTGCGACCAGTCGGCCCCGGGCAGCACCGCCTGGGTGATCGTCGCCGCCGCGGCTCCGCGGTTGCGGATGCGCACCTCCGACTCGGCGCCGCTCTCGGACACGCGCTCGAGCGCGAGGGTCGGCTCGGGACCGTCGTTCGGGATCAGCTCCGTGAAACCCAGGACGTCGTCCCCGGGAAGCTGCACGCGCACGAACCGCGCGGTACGCCGAACGCTCACCGTGACCGACTCCCCTACGGTGGCCGGCAGCTGTGTGGCCGTCACTCCCCCCTGCGCCCTGGTGTCCTCCACGCTGACCGAGGTGAACGGGCGGTCCGACGTGTACACCCACGCGGAGGCCAGACGAGCGCCGGACGCGCCCGTGGGGTTGGCGATCGTCAACGACTCGAGGTGGCGCGAGCGCCCGAGGTCGACTTGCCACCAAGGCTCGCGCTCCTTCTTCGTGGCGATCGAGCTCGCGGCCGAGGTATCGCCGTCGAAGCCCTTCCACGCGTCGTGCGCTCCTGCCGCCATCGAGCTCACCGTTGTGGTGGCGTCGGGGAGGCCTCCGGCGGCCGGCGTGACCGAGATGATCGCCGCACGCGACGGAACCCCGGCGCTGTCGACGACGAACAGCATGTAGCGGCCCGCCGGCACCTGATTGCCGTTGGCGGGGATAGTCATGGCCACGCGGTCACCTTCGAGGGTCACGTCCAGCGGGACGAAGGTGCCGGAGAAGTCGAACTGGTGCGTCGTGGCCGACAGACGGACCAGCGACGCGCTGCGGATCGACGCGGCCTGCGGTGAGGAGACGGTGATGCGCTCTCCCCATGCGGCCGAGACCGGCGCCCGCGAGATCTCCGGTCGCGGCGCCAACTGGCCCGAGCCGTCCTTCTTGAACAGGTACGGCGGCGAGAAGTACGCGCCGTTGTATTCGTGCACGGCGGTGTTGGTGACCGAGTCGTTGGCCGACGTCCCCGCTGACCACACCCGCCCGTCGGGCAGGAGCGCCGACACGGAGTGGTACTGACGCTGGCGCGGCGTCTCCGCCATCGCCGACCACTGGCCGGTCGTCGGCGACCAGCGCTCGACGCCCATGACGGGGGTGCCCACGGCCGGGCTTCCGGAGGAGTTCCCGCCGACGACGATCGCGCTGCCGTCAGGCAAGGTGACCGCGGTGCCGGTCATGTGGGGATCGGACATCACCCCCGCGTCGCGCGCGACCGGCTCGCCGGAGGAGACGTCCAGCGTGTACGACCCGCGTGACGTCCCGCCACCGATCGCGAGCAGCGTGTGCGGACCGACCATGGTGGCCGTCATCCGCCGCCGAATCTGCAGCAGGGCGAGGTTGTTGGCGCTGGTCAGCGACCCGGAGCCGGAAAGGCTGAGGACCTGGCGGGTGGCGGGCCGGCTGTCCTGCGGGTCGGTGGCGTTCTCGATGACGAAGCGACCGTCGGGCGTGCGGAGCGCCAGCGGATACTCGTCTGCAGGGAAGTACACGTTCAGCCGGCGAGAGACACCGGTCGTGGCGTCGACGACGTCAGCCCCCGTGCCACCCCGGCCGCCGATCGCGACGATGTCGCCGTCGCTGGTGATCCCGCCCCCGGGGTACCAGCGGCCGCTGGCCATCGATGACCACGCTCCGAAGGTCCCGGAACTCGGGTCGTAGACCTGGACGACGCTGCTGTCGGTGGCGTTGTTGCCGCCCCCGACGATCGCCACCCTGCCGTCATGCAGCGTGGTGATCAGCGGGCAGAAGGCGGATGCCGGCGCCAGGTTCGCGCTGCGCCCGACCACGCCGCGCTCCGGATCGATGATGATCGCTCGCCCGTTGTTCGGGGCCAGCGTGTGTGGGCGGCCGGCGTCGGCTTGATCCCACGCGACGATGCGGCCATCGCTTGTCACCGTCGCGGAGATCGGGACAACCGGGTACTCCTGCACCGCGCTCCAACGGCCCTTCGTCCCAGGATCGGCACCCGCGAGGCCAGGTGCCACGGCGCTGGTCACCACTGCGCCCACGCTGACGGCGAGCAGGAGGCGAGCGAGGTTCACAGGTGATCTCAAGGCGGCGTGGATAGGCGTGTCAGCCGCCCACAACGTGACGACGAACACAAATCCGGTAGATCATACCGGCCGCTAGCCCGTTGCGGACATGCGCTTCGAGTTGTTGGTGCTTCTCGTGCGCTTCACCGAGCTTACGCCGAACGCTCGCACCGTGGTAGTGCGCGCTGACCTCAGGTCAGCCAGTCGGAGCGACGGACGAACCGGCGGCCGTACTTGACCGCCACGCCCGTCGCGCATCCCAGGTACGCCGGCACGACGTAGAACAGGATGGCGAGGATTGCCCCTGGCGTGTCACCCATGTCATCGTGACCCACGTCCGCGCTCGGCTCGTGTCCCAGGGACGCGACGCCCGCGAGGACCACGCCGATCGGCACGAGCGCGACGACGGCGGCCCAAGGTCGCATGAGCAGCGCGGCCGCCAGGCCAAGCGCGGCGAACCCCGCAGCCGTGAGCATCACCGTGAGCATGTCGGGAGGTACCCGCATAGGCGCTTGAGGTTTCGATACCCGACACGGGCAGGGACCGATACGGTCGCGGGGTGAACCTCACCACTCGCATCAGCGCCGGACAGGGAGGCTTCGTCCTCTTTGCCATCACACCGCCCCGGCAGTCCACGCCGACCGATCAGCTCCCTGAGATCGCCCGCGCCACCATCGAGCGCCTACGTCACCTCGATCTCGACGGCCTGGTGCTCTACGACATCGACGACGAGAGTTCCCGCAATCCGAACGAGCGGCCGTTTCCCTTCAGTCCGACGGTTGATCCGTCCGTCTATCGCTCGGACTACCTCCAGCAGTGGCCACTCCCGGCGATCGTCTACCGCGCGGTCGGCAAGTACCAGCGCGATGAGCTGGGCACCTGGCTCACCGACCAGGACCCCGACCGCACGCTGACCGTGATGGTCGGCGCCGCGTCCAGCGGAGCCGTCGTCCCCGTGTCACTCGCCGAGGCCCAGGCGATGCGCTCCGAGCTGAACCCGGACCTGCTCATGGGCGGCGTGGCCATCCCCGAACGACACAGCCGTCGCGAGAACGAGCATCTTCGGCTCATCGCCAAGCAGGAGGCAGGCTGCCGGTTCTTCGTGACCCAGGTCGTCTACGACCTCAACGCGGCCAAGAATCTCGTCTCCGACTACCGCTACGAGTGCGATGCGCGAGGTCTGGAGCCGGTGCCCGTCGTCTTCACCTTCTCGGCGTGCGGCTCGATGAAGACCCTCGAGTTCCTCCGCTGGCTCGGCGTCGATGTCCCGCGGTGGATCGAGAACGACCTCCGGCACGCGACGAACCCGCTGCAGGCGTCCTTGGACCAGGCTGTCGCCACAGCGGTCGAGATCATCGACTTCTGTCGCCGGCTCGGGGTGCCATTCGGCCTGAACATCGAGAGCGTCTCGATCCGCCGTGAGGAGATCGAGGCGTCGGTGGAGCTGGCCGCGCAGCTGACGGCGCACGTCCGGTCGGCGGCTTCGACCTGATCGACGGGTTCAGTGCGCGCGGCGGTAGCGGATGTGCGTGGCCAGCGGCGAGTGCAGGACCTCGACGGGTTCCATCCCGAAGGACTCGACGCCGTCGAAGATCCGCTCGCCGGAGCCGAGGAGCACTGGCGCGATGTCGAGCGTCAGCTCGTCGACGACCCCGGCGATGAGCGCCTGCCGCACCGTCGAGGCGCCGCCCGCGATGTCCACCCCGTCGTCGCCGGCCGTCTCGCGCGCCCGCGCGTAGGCCGTGTCGAAGCCCTCGGTGACGAAGTGGAACGTCGTCCCGCCCTGCATCTCGATCGGGTCGCGCGCGTGATGCGTCAGGACGAACACCGGGGCGTGGTAGGGCGGCTCGGGTCCCCACCACCCGCGCCAGTCGTCCTCCCACTCCCCACGGATCGGCCCGAACATGTTGCGGCCCATGACGTACGCGCCGCGCGGGCGCATGAGCCAGCCGGCGGCCGTCTCGTTGGCCTCGGTGGCGCGCTCGTCGCCCATGTGCCAGCGGTGGACGTCGTGTCCGCCCTTGCCGAGCGGGTGCTCGCGGCTCTGGTCCGGCCCGGCGACAAAGCCGTCGAGCGAGATCGACATGTGGCAGGTCGTGTCCGGCATCAGGCCCCCGCGCCGGTGCGGACGAACGTCGGCTCGGTGGGCGTGGAGCGGTCGGCGTCGTACGCGTACCCCAGGCCGGTGAACTCGGGCAGCTTGCGCGGGCTGCGGATGCGCTCGCGCACCAGCCAGCTGGCCATCGCTCCGCGGGCCCGCTTGGCGAAGAAGGAGATGACCTTCAGCTCACTCGGATCGGACTGCGGGGCGTCCAGGAAGCGCGGCGAGATCACCTTCGCGCCCAGGGCCTTGGTGTCCACAACCCCGAAGTACTCCGTGCTGGCCAGGTTCAGGAGCACGGCCGGCCCCGGGGACTCGTCCAGGTCCTCGGCCAGGAGCGTGGTCACGCGATCGCGCCAGTAGGCGTAGAGCGTGTCGCCGGCCGGTGTGGCGAGCCGCGTGCCCATCTCCAGGCGGTACGGGGCGATGAGGTCCATGGGCCGCAGCAGGCCGTAGAGCCCGGACAGGATGCGCACGGTCTTCTGCGCCTCGGTGAAGTCGCGCTCGCCGAAGCTCGTCGCCTCCATGCCCTGGTACACGTCGCCGGCGAACGCCAGGACCGCCGGGCGCTCGCGCCCGGGCTCGAACGGCGGCGCGAACTCGCGGAAGCGCTCTGAGTTCAAACTCGCGAGCTCGTCGGAGATCGACATCAGCTGGCCGATCTCGTCAGGCGGCATCGCGGCGAGCTGATCGGCCAAGACCTCGGCCCCGTCCAGCAGACGAGGCTGTGAGTGCTTCTTGGTCGGAAGCTTCGAGTCGAAATCCAGTGACTTGGCGGGCGACAGGACGGTCAACATAGGCGCGACCGAGCCTATTGCCCTGGCACCGGTCCGACGTAGAACCAGCGACCGCCTTCGCGCCGAAACGCGCTGTGCTCACGCTGCAGGCCGCGCTGGCCGCGGGCGGCGTCCCAGTAGTGCGCGTCGAACGCGACGGTGTCCTCGGTGATCTCGAGGATCTCCAGCCGCTGCCACTCCAGGTCGGCGTCGAGTTCCAGCGACGCCGGCCGGGTGGATCGGTGCCAGGTCGCCAGCAGGTAGGCGGCGTCGCTGACGGCGAAGGCGCTGAAGCGCGAGCGCATGAGCCGTTCGGCGGTCGGTGCGGCCGCGCCGCGGTGCAGGGCGCCGCAGCATCCGTCGTAGGGCTCGCCCGAGCCACACGGGCAACGTCTTGGCGCACGCGTCGACACGGTCAGCGGAGGATCGCAGGCACGTGGCAAGATCGCCGCCGTGGACGCCCGCTCTCCCGACGTGGTGATCATCGGCGCCGGTGCCGCCGGCCTGATGTGCGCCCTGACCGCCGCCTCTCGTGGCCGTGAGGTCCTGCTCCTCGAGCACGCCAACAAGGCGGGCAAGAAGATCCTCATGTCCGGCGGCGGCCGCTGCAACTTCACCAACATGTACACGGAGCCGGAGAACTTCTCCTCGCAGAACCCGAACTTCTGCAAGTCCGCGCTGGCCCGCTACACGCCGTGGGACTTCATCGCCATGGTCAGCGAGCACGGCATCGCCTACCACGAGAAGAAGCTCGGTCAGCTGTTCTGCGACGAGAAGTCCAAGGCGATCCGCGACATGCTGCTCGACGAGTGCGCGCGTGCCGGCGTCGAGTTGCACCTGAGCACCGCGGTGCACGAGATCGCGCGGACCGAGGCTGGATACGCGCTCCAGACCGACCTCGGGCCCGTGGCCTCGCCGTCGGTGGTGATCGCGACCGGCGGCCTGTCGATCCCGACCCTGGGCGCCACGGGCTTCGGCTACGAGATCGCGCGTCAGTTCGGCCACACCGTCCTCCCCACCCGCGCCGGCCTGGTCCCGTTCATCATCACCGACCAGCTCAAAGAGCTGTGCACCGAGCTGTCGGGCACGTCGGCGGACGCCGTGGTCAGCTGCAACGGGCAGAGCTTCCGCGAGAACATCCTGTTCACCCACCGCGGACTGAGCGGCCCGGCGATCCTGCAGATCTCGTCGTTCTGGCAGCTCGGCGATGCCGTGACCATCGACCTGCTGCCCGACCGCGACGCCCTGGCGTGGCTGCAGGACCAGCAGACGGCCCGCCCCAACAGCGAGCTGAAGACCGTGCTCGGCGAGGTCTTCACCAAGAAGATGGCGGCCCTCCTCGCCGATGACTGGTTCGCGTCCAAGCCGATGAAGCAGTACACCCCGGCCGAGCTGCGCGACATCGCCGGCAGGCTCGGCGCCTGGCAGGTCGTGCCCGCCGGCACGGAGGGCTACCGCACCGCCGAGGTCACGCTGGGCGGTGTCGACACCCGCGAGGTCTCGTCGAAGACGATGGAGTCGCGGAAGAGCCCGGGCCTGTTCTTCATCGGTGAGGTGCTCGACGTCACGGGCCACCTGGGCGGATTCAACTTCCAGTGGGCCTGGGCGTCGGGCCACGCGGCGGCGCAGTTCGTCTGAGTAGCATCGGCAGCGGCATGGCCGACGCGAGAACCCTGACCATGGCGCTCATCGGCGGGACCGTGGCCACGGGCGCCACGATCGCCCCCCGGCGCTTCCTGCGGATCTTCGGCCTGACCGATGAAGAAGCCACTGGGGCCGCGGTGCTCGGGTGGCGCCTGATGGCCGCCCGAACCATGTCGATCAGCATCCTGGCTGCTCGCGGCAACGACACGGCTCGTGATCTCTTCCTGCCCATCCAGGTCATGGACCAGGCTGCCTGGTGGTGGGGCTACCGGCGCGGCCAGTTGCCGCTGAAGACGGCCGTGCTGGCCGCGTCGGCCTCTGGCGTCATCGTTGCGCTGGACCTGAGCCGCCGTCTTGGGCGATGACCGCCGACAGCCTCGCCGCAACGTCCTGCCGCGCACACTGGTCGCCGGCGTCCCGGCTCAGGTGATCCGCGCGCTCTGAGCCTCGGGGGCGGAGCCGTCCAGGCGCGCTCGATGGCGCCGGACGAGCCAGACCATGCCGGAGACCACCACGGCGGCGACGATCACCCCGACCGCGACTTGCGGGCCCACGGCGTAGCCCGCGGCGACGGCGAGGCTGGTCCACGACAGGCACGCGGCCGCGTTGACGGCGGCGAACGCGCCCCAGTTCATCCCCGAGGTCCCGGCGGCGAGGGCGCCGAAGCCGCGAACTCCCGGGATGAACCTCCCCACGAAGACCGCCAGGAGCCCGTAGCGCGCGTAGAAAGCATCGGCTTTCGCCAGAGCGCTGCGGCGGCGCTCGGCGAACCGTCCATCGCGCAGCAGGACACGCCGCCCACCGGAACGTCCCACCCAGTAGACGACGGTGTCGCCGACGATCGCGGCGGTCGTGGCGACGGCGACGATGGCCACGAGCGAGATGCTGCCGTCCGCGGCCAGCGCCCCGGCGACGAGCAGCGCCGAGTCCCCGGGCGCGGGGACTCCGAGCGAGTCGGCGAGAACCAGCAGGAAGAGCGTGGCGAGACCGGCGTCTGGCGTCATGGCGATCCTGGAACTGAGCACGTCATCATAAGCGACAGAACCATCACATGATCCTTGCCGAGTTTGTGCTGCGACGGTCCAGATGGACACCGCTCGCGCCGATCTGAGCATGCATGGCGTCACGGGTCCGTACCTGCCTCTCCTTCGCGCTCTCGGGCCTCGCGTTGGCTGTGTCGGCGCCCTCCGCGTCAGCGTCCGTCATCCACGTCGACCCACGCAGCGGTGCAGACGCGAACACGGGCACCAGGTCATCTCCGCTGAAGTCCCTCGACGCCGCCTGGCGCCGCGCCCGGACGGGGACGACGATCCGTCTCGCCCCCGGCCGCGTCCGGCTCGGCGCGACGTACTACGAGCGCAAACGCGGGATCCGGATCTCCGGTGCCGGGACGACGCGAACCACCGTTCCGGCGTTCAACGTCTTCGCAGTCCGGGACATGGAGATCCGCGGACTCACCGTCGACGGCGACGTCCACTGCGAGGCGTGCGACGGGTTCACGCTGCACCGCGTGCGCGTCCAGGGCAAACGGCGCATGGGCGACGTCGTGAAGATCAACCAGTCGCGCCGCATCACCATTCGGGAGAGCGACATCTCCGGGGGCACCGACAACGCGCTGGACCTCGTTGCGGTGCAGCACGCGACCATCACGCGGACCACCATCCACGACGCCGAGGACTGGTGCGCGTACGCCAAGGGCGGCAGCGCCCACGTCCGCGTCTGGCGCAACGTCATCCGCGACTGCGGCACCGGCGGATTCACCGCCGGCCAGGGCACGGGCTTCCAGTTCATGGTCGCCCCGTGGCTGCGCTACGAGGCGTACGACGTGCGCGTCTGGAACAACCAGATCCGCGACACGCACGGCGCGGGCCTCGGCGCGAACGGCGCCTACAACGCGCTGTTCGCACGCAACACGCTGGTGCGCGTGGGCGCGCGCAGCCACGCGCTCGAGGCAGTGTTCGGCTTGCGCTCGTGCGACGGTCGCCCGGGCGATGAGGGACGGCAGCGCTGTGCCAGGAACCTGGCAGCGGGCGGCTGGGGAACCACGCGCGTGGACGACGGGACCAACGCGGTCCGGATTCCGAACCGCCACGTGTGGTTCTACGACAACGTGATCGTCAAGGCCCCGGGGTCGGACACGATCAGCGCTGCGGGGCCGTTCGCCGGTGCGGCACAGGATGGGTCGAACGTCCCCCGCCCCGCGCTCGCCGACGACGACCTCCGGCTGGTGGGCAACGTGGTCACCGAGGACGCGCCGGGCTCCGGTCCCCCCACCCCGCTGCCGGCGTTCGTCTGGGACGACGCCCACGCACCCGCGCCGCGCCTGTTGGACCACGGCAGCCTCCCCGACATGCCGTCCTCGGCGGGCGCGAGCGGCTGAGCGCTCATCCGTACGGTCGTCAGCCGATCGCGCGGATGGCCGGAGCGCTGGACACCGCGAACGTCCGCGGCATGTCGACGACGTCTCGGGCCTGCACGGGGCGGCTGAAGTGGTAGCCCTGCACGAGGTGGCACCCGAAGCGCTGGAGCGCCTCCGCCTGCTCGTGCTGTTCCACGCCCTCGGCGACGACCCGCAGCTGCAGGCTCGCCGCCATGTTCACGATGGCGCGGACCAGCAGGACGCCGTCGGGATCGTCGAGCGCGTCGATGAACGCCTTGTCGATCTTGAGCACGTCGACCGGGAACCGCTGGAGGTAGCTCAGCGATGAGTAGCCCGTCCCGAAGTCGTCGAGTGCGAACCGCACGCCGAGGGCCCGGACCTGCTCCATCTGGGCGATGCTCGCCTCGATGTCGTCGATCAGGGACGACTCCGTGACCTCGAGCAGCAGCCGGTCGGGATCCAGACGCGACTCGGCGAGCGCGACCCGGACCTGCTGCATGAGCGCGTGCGTCGTCAGCTGGGACGCGGCGACGTTGACCGACACGTAGCGCTCGTCGTCCCACAGGGCCTGCCAGCCCGCCATCTGACGGGCGGCGGTCCGCAGGACCCAGCCTCCGAGGTCGACGATCAGCGCGCTCTGCTCGGCGATCGGGATGAACTCGGCGGGTGACAGCGGACCGCGGGTCGGGTGCGTCCAGCGCAGCAGCGCCTCGTAGCCCTCGACCTGACCCGTCCGGAGCGACACGATCGGCTGATACGCCAGGTGCAACTGGTCGGACTCCAGGGCGGCGCGGAGATCGGCCGCGAGCTGCAGGCGGTCCCGCGCGCGCTGGTGCATGTCGCTGACGAAGGTCTCGATGCTGTTGCCCGCGACGCGCTTGGCGTGGTACATCGCCAGCTCGGCGTTGCGCATCGTCGAGGCGTGGCGGTCGTCATCGTGCTCGTCGACGCCGGCGATGCCGATCGAGCAGCTGATCACGTGCGGCGTCCCGTCGGCCTCGACCGGTTCGGCGAGGGCCGAGAGCGCGCGGTGCGCGACGACGACCGGGTCCTCGCCGCGGGGGACGAGGATCCCGAACGCGTTGCCCCCGACGCGCGCGAGCATCTGCTTCCCCCGGATCGAGGCCTCCAGGCGTGTGGCGACCGCCTTGAGGACCGTGTCCCCCGTGCTCCGCCCGAAGGAGTCGTTGATCGCCTTGAAGTCGTCGAGGTCGAGCAGGACGAGCGTCCGGGAGGTCCCCTCGAGTTCCGGGGACGCGTTGTGGACGGCGCGGTCGAGCGCGGCGCGGTTGGGCAGCCCGGTGAGCTCGTCATGCGTCTTGAGGTGCTGGACCTCCAGCCGGCGGTGCGCGAGGTTGAAGCGCAGCAGCAGCACGCCGACGAGCAGGAGCGTGAACATGAGGATCGCGACCGTGGACAGCCGCACCGCGCTCGCACGACGGTCGGCGGTGCGCTGCGCGCTGGTCAGCGCCGACGACGCCTCCTGCACCAGGGCGGTGTGCGCCGCTCGGACAGGACCGTCGACGAGCAGGCGGGCGCGGCGGTCCTGTCCGGACGCCGCGGCGATGAGCGCGGCGATGCTGGCCTCCCCGTACCGGTCGAGTGTCGGCCGCGAGACGATGCCGGCCGCTTCGACCCGCCGCACGATGGCCCCCCACGCACGAGCCTCGGAGGCCATACCCGGGTCGTCGGACTGCAGCGATCGCAGCAGCAGGCCGTCGAGTTGCTTCACCGTGGGAACGATCGCGGCGACCGCGGCGTTGCGCTCGTCGGCCTTGCGCGCGGACTGGCTGAACATCGTGAGGGTCACGGCGACGGCGCCCACGAGGAGGGCCGTGGCGGAGATCGTCAGCGGGACCGACCAGTCGCGAACGCCTGCGCGGACCATCAGGGTGGCCCGGAGGACGACGACCGCGGTGATGAGCCCGAGTGACCCGGCGACGGCGGTGATGGGCGCTTCTTCGCCCCGCACGTAGCACCACGCGAGCACCGAGAGCGGGAGCGTGACGGCCCCGACGAGCATCCACACCCGCACCGAGAGCGGAATGCCGGACGGGCGCCCTCCACGCTGGAAGACGGTCAGCAGCTGCGGGTGCACGGTCACGAAGAAGCCGAGGACGTATCCGGGCGCGAACAACGGGAACGCCACGTTCGGGTTCCCCAGGACCTGGGGCGCAAGCCCGCAGGCCACGTTGCCCGCCACCGCCAGCGCGAGGAGGACGGCTGGGGCACGCCAGATGCCGCCGCTCATGACGTACAGGGCGCCGGCCTGCATCACGACCAGGACGAGGACGGCCGCGATGACCGCCGCCACGGTGGCCTCCGGATCGCCGGCGGCCGGTTCGATGACCAGCATCCACAGCGGGACCGCCAGCGCCGCCATGAGGATGACGCCGTCCAGCCACGTCTCGATCCGCGGGCGCCCGCGCATGTACGTGACCCAGACGATCACGACCGTGACGAGCACCATCGCGATGCCGGCCAGCGTCTGCGGCCCGGGTGCCGGCGCGATCGGGAGCGGATCCGGGCCGAGGACCCGCCATACATCGCTGGCGAACCAGACGACGTTGCAGAGCATGAAGAGCAGCCACAGCGACTTCGTCGGCCTCGACGCCCGGGTGCGGACCAGGACCCACAGGCTGACGGGGAAGGCCACCACTCCCCACAGGAGGCCCGTGATCGCCGGCCCGACCGCCCAGGCGCCGACCAGGGTCAGCACGACCCCGGCCACGGCGAGACGACCCGACACAGTGGACATAGCTGGCGCATCGGCACGCTGCCGCCGTCGCCTGCACCCGCGGGTCAGATACTCAGCGTTCGTTTGCGACAGGGTGCTCAGTTGCCGCCGATCTTGCTCCCCTTGACGTTCACGTCGCCGGTGGCCTTGACGGCGATGGTGCCGCTCCCGTCGAGCGTGATGTCCTTGCCCTTGATGACGATCGTGCCGTCCTTCTTCATCTGGATCGCCGCGCTGCCCGTCACGAGATCGACCCTGTCGGTCCCGCTGACGGTCACGCCCTTAGCGCCGATCCTGACGTTGCCCTCGGATGAGGTCAGCGCGATCTCACCGTCGTCGGCGAGGGTGACGCGCGCGTTCCCGTCGTCGCTGGTCAGCGACGACCGGCTCAGGGTGAAGCCGCGCCAGTTGCGGTCGCAGCGGAAGCGGTCGTTCTGCGTGTCGACCACCTCCAGCGCCCCGGTGCGCTTGGCGTAACAGAAGTGGACGTCGCCGTCGCGGGCCGGGACGGCGGCGAACGCGACGCCGCTGAGGGCGACGATCAGGGCCAGGAAGGCGACGGCGAGGGCGGGAGACGGGCGGTGGGGGCGCATGTCTCCTTGTACCGCATGCCCGCGGGCCTCACGTCATCTCGAAGAGCACCCGATCGTCGTGCAGCGCGTCGGCAAGCTTCGCGCGGATGCGCGTGTGCAGCTGGCTGACGCGGCTCTCCGTGACGCCGAGGACGGCCCCGGTCTCGGCGAGGGTCATGTGATGGGTGTGGAGCATCACCATGATCGAGCGGTCGCGGTCGGAGAGTTCGTCGATCGCGCGCGCCAGGCGTTCCTGCGCGGCGCCGTCCATGACGGCCTGTTCGGGGTCCAGCGAGGCGTCCGTGTCGGCCAGGGTGTCGAGGCGCTCGATCTCTGCGTCGTCGGCGTCCATGATCGTGGCGTTCAGCGAGCCGACGGCGGATGTCGCGACCTCGTGCTGGCGGACGCGGAATTCCTCGAGTGTCATCCCGAGCTCGGCGGCGAGTTCGGCGTCGTCTGGCTCACGGCCGTGCTCGCGCGCGAACCGCGAGCCCACGTTCACCGCCTCGCGCTCGTGACGGCGGACGGCGCGCGGCACGAAGTCGTCGCGCCGCAGCTCATCGAGGATCGCGCCCTGGACCCGGGTCCAGATGTAGGCCTCGAGCGTGGAGCCGATCTCGGGGTCATAGCGGTCGACGCACCGGATCAGCGCCTCCAGGCCGGCGGACGTGAGGTCGTCGGCGTCGACCTGCGCTGGGAGCGTTCGGAGCTTCTTGCCCACGAGGTACTTCACCAGCGGTGCGTACGTGAACACCAGTCGGTCGCGCACACGCGGATCACCGCTCCTGCGGTACTCGAGGATGAGCCGCCGGTCCTCGTGCGCGCGGTCGGCGCGCCGGGGCGTCACGGTCGAGCTGTACACGGGTGCGGTCATTCGCACGCTCCCCTCCGGTTCGTCATCGCTCAGTCTCCCGAACCCTTCCCATTCATGCGCCGATTCGCACATGGAGCGCGAGGCGAGCCGTGCCGCCGGGTACCGTCCCGCGCTATGTCCCTCGCACCGCCCGGCATCGAGGTCGTCGACCTCCAGCGCACGTTCAAGTCCCTCCGCGCCGTCGACGGGATCTCGTTCGCGATCGAGCCCGGCGAGATCTTCGGCTTCCTCGGGCCCAACGGCGCGGGCAAATCCACGACGGTCCTCATGCTCACGACGCTGTTGCCGCCGACCGGCGGGCGCGCCACCGTCGCGGGGTTCGACGTGGCGAGTCAGGGCCCGGACGTACGCCGGCACATCGGCGCCGCCCTGCAGGAAGCGGCGCTCGACCCGCTGCTGACCGGCCGGGAGCATCTGCGTCTGCAGGCCTCGCTGCAGGGTCTCGGCAAGCCGGCGCGCGACACCCGGTCGGCCGAACTGCTCGAGCGCGTCGGGCTCACCGAAGCCGCCGACCGGCGCGTCGGCGGCTACAGCGGTGGGATGAAGCGGCGCCTCGACCTCGCGCTGGCGCTCGTCCACGAGCCGACGATCCTCTTCCTCGACGAGCCCACCACGGGGCTCGACCCTCAGTCGCGGGCCGACCTGTGGGAGGAGGTCAGCCGCCTGGCCCGGGAGCAGGGCGTCACGGTGTTCCTCACGACGCAGTACCTCGAGGAGGCCGACCAGCTCGCCGACCGCATCGCGATCATCTCGAAGGGCCGGATCGTGGCCGAGGGCACGCCGGACGCGCTGAAGGGCGAGATCGGCCGACCGTCCCTGGAGGTCGTTCCGGCCGTGGCGGCCGACCGTGACCGGCTCGCCGCGGTCCTGGGCGAGTTCGGGGCCCCCACCGCGGGCCCGCCCGGCGCGGCCGCGGTGCGGCTGGAGGCCGGCGCGGACGGCCTCGCGCAGGTCGTGCGGCGGCTGGACGCCGAGGGCATCGCCCTGCAGACGTTCGACCTCCATGCCCCCACCCTCGACGACGTGTACCTCGCCAAGACCGGCGAGCGCCTCACCGAGGCGGCCGACGACGGCGCGCCCGTGGCAGGAGCGGCCGGATGATCGGCGACCTCGGGCGCCGGGCGCTGCTGCGGACCCTGCGCCAGCCGGCGAACGTCGTGCCCGTGATCTTCTTCCCGATGATCCTCGTCGCGATCAACTCGGCCGGCCTCGACGCGGCGTCCGAGCTTCCCGGGTTCCCCGCGGACTCGTACCTGGACTTCGTGATCGCCGTGCCGTTCATCCAGGGCGGGCTGTTCGCGATGCTCAACGCGGGGACGGATCTCGCGACCGACATCGAGAGCGGGTTCATGCGGCGCCTGGCGCTCACCCCCGTGAGCGGCACGGCGCTGCTGCTCGGTCAGGTGGCCGGCGTCGTGGCGCTGTCGTTCCTGGCCGCCGTCGCCTACCTGGTCATCGGGTTCATCGCCGGGGTCACGGTGGCGTCCGGGCCGGCCGGCGTGGTCGCCCTGGTGGTCCTGGCCGTCGGGATCGGCTTGATGTTCGGCTCGATCGGCGCGTACGTCGGGCTGCGCAGCGGCTCGCCGCAGACCGTGCAGGGCTTCTTCCCGCTGTTCTTCGTCCTGCTGTTCCTCTCCAGTGCGAACCTGCCCCGCGACCTCATCGAGCAGGACTGGTTCGCAACGGTGGCGGGCCTGAACCCCGTGAGCTACCTCATCGAGGGGCTGCGGTCTCTGGTCATCACGGGCTGGGACCCCGCGGCGCTGTGGCCGGCGGTGGCGATCCTCGTCGTCGGCACGCTCATCGGCGGCACGCTCGCTGCGCGGGCGATGCGGACAAACCTGGTGCGCACATGAGCGAGTTCTTCTCCACCGCGCGGGCCGTCGCCTGGCGCAGCCTGCACATCACCTTCACCAACCCGGCGCTGCTGGCGCCCGCGCTGATCTTCCCGCTGATGTTCTACGTGGCGTTCGCGGGAGGCCTGTCGAGCGTCGGGAACCTGCCGGGCTTCGACTACCCGGCCGGGTACGACACGTTCCAGTTCGGGTTCGTCCTGCTGCAGGCCAGCGCGTTCGGCGGCGTGTTCAGCGGTTTCGGCATCGCCGCGGACTTCGAGCGCGGGTTCGCGCGCCGTTACATGCTCGCGGCCCCACGGCGTGAGGCGATCATCGTCGGCTACCTCCTCGGCGGCCTGTCGCGCGCGGCGATCACCACGAGCCTGCTGACCGTTGTCGCGCTGGCGACGGGCATGCGGCCGCAGAGCTCGCCCGCCGAGATCGCCGCGTTGATCGTCCTCGTCGCGTTCGTGTGCTCCGCCGCGATGCTCTTCGCCTGCGGGGTCGCCATGCGGCTGAAGACCGTGCAGGCCGGCCCCGCGATGCAGATGCCGGTCTTCCTCGTCCTCTTCCTCGCCCCGGTGTTCGTCCCGCTCGACCTCGTCGCCGGCTGGGTGCACGGCGTCGCAACGGTCAACCCGGTGACCGCCCTGATGAACGGCGTCCGCGACCTGCTCGCGGGCACCGGGTTCGATGCCGTCCTCGTCTTCGGGACCGCGATCGCACTGGCGGGCGGCTTCGCGCTCTGGGCGCTGCGCGGCCTGCGGTCGGCCGAGCGCACGGGCTCGTAGCGGTGTCTGTACTACCGTCCGCGCCGGCGTCATGACCCTGCTCGACCACCTCCCTGCGGACCCGACCGCGGACACGCTCTACGACGCGTTCACGGCGTGGTCGCAGGACCAGGGCCTGGAGCTGTACCCCCACCAGGACGAGGCGGCCATCGAGCTGTTCACCGGGAACAACCTCGTCCTGGCGACGCCGACCGGGTCCGGGAAGTCCATGGTCGCGATCGCCGCGCACTTCGCGGCCATCGCCGACGGGCGTCGCACCTACTACACGGCGCCGATCAAGGCCCTCGTCTCGGAGAAGTTCTTCGCCCTCTGCCAGACGTTCGGCGCCGAGAACGTCGGCATGTCCACGGGCGACGCGTCGGTCAACGCGGACGCCCCGATCGTCTGCTGCACCGCCGAGGTGCTCGCGAACATCGCGCTGCGCGAGGGACGGGGCGCCGACATCGGCCAGGTCGTCATGGACGAGTTCCACTTCTACGCCGAGCCGCAGCGCGGCTGGGCGTGGCAGGTCCCGCTGCTCTGCCTCCCCCAGGCCCAGTTCCTGCTCATGTCGGCCACGCTGGGCGACGTCACCGAGCTGAGCACCGACCTGACGCGCCGGACCAGCCGCGAGACCGTCGTCATCGACGACGCCGAGCGCCCGGTGCCCCTGACGTACACGTGGTCGGTCGAGCCGCTGCACGAGCTCCTCGAGGAGCTGACGCGGACCGACCAGGCGCCGATCTACGTCGTGCACTTCACCCAGGTCTCCGCGATGGAACGGGCACAGTCGCTGCTCTCGGCCAAGCTCTGCACCCGAGACGAGCGCGACGCGATCGCCGACGCGATCGGCGCCTTCCGCTTCACCGCGGGGTTCGGCAAGACGCTGTCCAAGCTCGTCCGCGCCGGCATCGGGGTGCATCACGCGGGCATGCTGCCGCGCTACCGCCGGCTGATCGAGCAGCTCGCCCAGACGGGGCTGCTGAAGGTCATCTGTGGCACCGACACGCTCGGGGTCGGCATCAACGTCCCGATCCGCACGGTCGTCTTCACCGGGCTGGCGAAGTACGACGGCACGAAGCATCGCCTGCTGAAGGCCCGGGAGTTCCACCAGATCGCCGGTCGCGCCGGGCGCGCCGGGTTCGACACGGCGGGCTTCGTCATCGTCCAGGCGCCCGAGCACGTCATCGAGAACCAGCGGGCGATCCAGAAGGCGGGCGACGACCCGAAGAAGCTGCGCAAGGTCCAGCGCAAGAAGCCGCAGGACGGGGCCGTCAGCTGGAACGAGGAGACCTTCGAGCGGCTCAAGCACGCCACGCCCGAGGCGCTGGTCTCCCGGATGAAGGTCGACCACGCGATGATCCTCAACGTCGTCAACCAGCCCGCGGATCCGATCGTCGCGATGCGCGCGCTGATGGAGGACAACCACGAGGACGAGCGTGGGCGCGCGCGCCTGACCGAGCAGGCCGAGACGCTGGGCAACGAGCTCCTGGAGGCCAAGGTGCTGGAGTGGCTGCCCGCGCCCGACGAGCATGGCCGCACGCTCCAGCTCGCCCCGGCGTTGCAGGACGACTTCGCGCTGAACCAGCCGCTGGCGTCCTTCGCGCTCGTCGCGTTCGAGCTGCTGAACCCCGAGTACGAGTACTACACGCTCGACGTGCTCTCCGTGGTCGAGGCGATTCTCGACGACCCGTTCCCGGTCCTGCGCGCGCAGGCCCACAAGGAGCGTGGCGAGGCGGTGGCCGAGATGAAGGCCGAGGGCATCGAGTACGACGAGCGGATGGAGCTGCTCGAGCAGGTCACCCACCCCCGCCCGCTGGCCGAGCCGCTCGAGGACGCGCTGCGGGTCTACCGCGAGACGCACCCGTGGGTCCGGGACTCCGACCTGTCGCCGAAGTCGGTGGTCCGCGACATGTACGAGCACGGCCGCACGTTCACCGAGTTCGTGTCGTTCTACGGCCTCGCGCGGTCTGAGGGCCTGGTGCTGCGCTACCTCAGCGACGCCTACCGGGCGCTGCGCCAGACCGTGCCCGAGCAGGTGAAGACCGAGGAGCTCGACGAGATCATCGAGTGGCTCGGAGAGACCGTCCGGCAGACCGATTCCAGCCTGCTCGACGAGTGGGAGGCGCTCACCGACCCCGAGTCCGTCGCCCGCGCCGCCGAAGCGGCCGCGGCCGGCGAGCCGCCGGTGCCCCAGCGCCCGATCACGGGCAACGCCCGGGCGTTCCGCGTGATGGTGCGCAACGCCATGTTCCAGAAGGTGCAGCTGGCGGCACGCGACCGGTTCGCGGACCTCGCGCAGCTCGAGGCCGCGGCCGCCGCGCTGACCGACCCGCCGGGCCGCGTCACGATGACCGCCGCCAAGTGGGAAGAGGCGCTCGGCGCCTACTGGGACGAGTACGAGGAGATGGACGCGGGACCGGAGGCGCGCTCGCCGGACCTGTTGCTCATCGACACGGACCCCGCAGGCGACGGGCCCCGCCGCTGGGAGGTGCGCCAGATCGTCCGCGACCCCGACGGCAACCACGACTGGGCGATCGTGGCGACCGTGGATCTCGACGGGTCTGATGCGGCCGGCGAGCCGGTGGTCCGGACCACGTCGGTCGGCCCGCCGGACTGACGCCCGGCGTCTCAGCCGGCGGGCGCGACCTCCCGCAGCAGCGCCACCCAGTCCTGGAGATGGCGGGACTCCAGGAACTGGTCGCGGACCCGTTCGCGGGCCGCGGCGCCGAGTCGCGCCCGGTAGCCACCGTCGTAGATCAGCAGCGACAGCTTTCGCCCGAACGTCTCGAGGTCGTCTGGGTCGTCGAGCAGCACGCCGCTCAGGCCGTCGACGATCTGGTCCTGGATGCCACCCACGCGCGTGGCCAGCACCGCCCGGGACTTCCACATCGCCTCGGCGACGGTGAGCCCGAACCCCTCGGCGCGGGACTTCTGGACCACGACATCGGCGCGGCGCTGGAGCGCGTTGACGATCGCGGCGTTCTCCTCCGGGTCGTCCATCGGCAGCGTCGCGAGGTGCACACGGCTGCGCTGTTCAGGCGACAGTCCCTGCCAGAGCTCGGTCACCTCGCGCAGGACGCGTGCGCCCTCCGGGTCGTCGGTGACCGCCGCGACATCCGGGCCGGCGACGATCAGGTGGGCGTCGCCGAGGTCGTGCAGGGCGCCCACGAACCCGGAGACGACGCCCATGGGGTCCTTCAGGTCGTCCCAGCGCGAGACCTGCGCGACGAGCGGCACATCGGGTGGCGTCGGGGCGTCCTCGATCAGCCACGCGCGGCGTTCGACGCGTCCCGGCGACCTGTCCCGGCGCAGGAACGCCGAGTCGACGGGCAACCCGTCCCCGAGCAGCCCGGTGGACTGGAGGATCGCCGTGACGGTCGCCGGCTCCATCGGCTGGTTCTTCGGCGACAGCGCGTCGATCGACGGCGCGACGACGCGGCAACGGTCCGCGTCGATCTCAGGCCAGATGAACTGCGCTCGGGAGAACACGCAGGCGTGCGCGTGGCGCACGTACGGCATGAGGAAGTCACGGGCTCCCACGACATGGTCGTTCGGGACGTCCGCGCCGATGTGCAGCCGCCAGATGACGGCCGCCCCGCGCGCCTTGAGCTCGGGCACGAGGCCGGCGGTCTGCGGATCGTGCAGGAGGACCACGTCTCCCGGCCGGACGCGGTCGACGAGGCCGGCGACGTTCTCCGCGCTCACCTCCTCGTAGATCGCGCGCTCGGCTTCCCCGAGGGGGCCACCATCTCCCGGAAACCCATGGAGGCGGTGGTGCAGGCGCTTCGTCACGGCGAGGAACTCCGCCGGACAGTCGATGGTCACCCAGCGCGCGTCGACACCGCTGCCGCGGGCGTACCCGAGCAGCGATCCGAGCATCTCGGCCACACCGCCACCGCGGGCGGTCGAGTTCACGCACCAGAGCACCCGGTCGTGCAGGATCAGGCGGGCCAGCGCGGCCGCATCGAGCAGATCGGCGTACTGCGCGGCGGAGAGGAACGGCTCGAACCGCTCGACTGCGAGCGGGGGTACGGCGAGATCGTCCAGCACCGTGACGGTCACCCGTCGGACAGTACGCAGGTGCGCGCGTCACGTGCACCGCATCGGGCACGGGCGCGGAGCGGTAGTTCACCGTAAATCCGCTCCGTGGTTCCGGCACGCGGAGCCTCAGTTCTTCTCAAGAGCGCCGGGTTTCGGGCGATCTACGGACTGTCCCTGATCGAGGAGTCGTCTTCCCCATGTCCGTTCTTCGCCGCACCCGTGTCGGTGTGCGTCTCACCATTGCCTTCGCCCTGTTGCTCGGGGCCATCGCCACGACCGTCTTCGTCGGCGTGACGACCCTCGGCCAGCTCAACGCGGCATCGGACGACACGGACGCGGGGCGCAACGTCGCCGCGCTCGCCATTCTTGAAGACCTGGGTATGAACAGCGCGGGCGGCGCCCACGAGTTCGTCCGCCACCTGTATGTGTTCGACGGAGACCTCAAGGTCCAGGACGAGGTCGCAGCGACCATTGAGCGTCAGCACGAGGTGTCCGCCGCAGCAATTGACCGGCTCCGCCCACTGATGACCTCCTCTGCGGCGCGTGCGACGCTGGCGGACGTCAACGAGGCGAACGAACGCGTCATGACGCTCACGGAAGAGGGCATCGCGCTCTCTCGTGAGGAGACGGTGAAGGCCGTCGAGGAGCGCGATGGCTCGCGCGATCTGTACGTGGACAAGCTTGTTCCCGCCCTGGATGAGCTCACTGCCGCGGAAACCGCGCTCGTCGACCAGGTCCGCACCGACACGACGGCGGCGCTGCGGGCTTCGGCCGACCAGGCCCGTGACGGCCGCAACATCCTGCTCGCGATCGGCATCGCGGCACTGCTGCTGACGATCGCGCTCGCCTTCCTCATCACCCGCTCGATCACGAAGCCGATGCAGCGCTTCGTCCGCCAGCTGCGCTCGGTCCAGGAGCACGACCTCACCGAGCTGGGCCGCGGCCTGCAGGCGATGGCCGACGGCGACCTCACGGTCAAGGTGCAGGCCCAGGCCGAGCGCGTCGGGGACACCGCGCCGGATGAGGTCGGCACCGCCGCGCGCGTCGTCGACTCCGTCATCGACCAGTCGCACGGCTCGATCACCGCCTACGAGCAGACCCGCGGGAACCTCGGCGAGATCCTCGCCGGTGTCACGCGGTCGGCGCAGCATGTCAGCCGCGCGTCCGGCGAGATGGCGAGCACGTCGCAGCAGTCGGGCTCCGCGATCAACGAGGTCGCCAACGCCATGACCGAAGTGGCACAGGGCGCCGAGCGCCAGGTCGCCGCCGTGGCCACCACGCGCGACAGCGTCGAGCAGATCGCCGAGAACGCCGAGCGCAGCGCCCGGCAGGCCCGGGAGACGGCCGAGGCCGCTGCCGGCGCCCGATCCGTCGCCCGCGACGGGGTCGGCGCCGCCGGTGCCGCGACCGAGGCGATGGAGCAGGTCCGCAGCGCCACCGAGGCCGCGACCGTCGCCATGCGTGAGCTGGCTGCCAAGTCCGAGCGCATCGGCAACATCGTCGACGCGATCACCGCGATCGCCGAGCAGACCAACCTCCTGGCGCTCAATGCGGCCATCGAGGCCGCCCGCGCCGGCGAGCAGGGCCGCGGCTTCGCGGTCGTCGCCGACGAGGTCCGCAAGCTCGCCGAGGAGTCCCAGGGCTCGGCGACCGAGATCGCCGCGCTGCTGGACGACATCTCCAAGGGCACGCAGGGCGCGGTGTCGCTCGTCGAGGACGGCGCCCGCCGGACCGGCGACGGCGCCACCACCGTCGAGCAGGCCCGCGCCGCGTTCGAGCGCATCGACGAGGCCGTCGAGGGCATGACCTCCCGCGTCGAAGCGATCGCCGCCGATGTCGGGGAGTCCGCCGAGCTCATGCGCGGCAGGATCGCCCAGGACATGGCCGAGATGAGCGCCGTCGCCGAGCAGTCCTCGGCGTCCGCCGAAGAGGTCTCCGCCTCGACGCAGGAGACGTCGGCCGCCACCCAGCAGGTGGCCGATTCCGCGCAGGAGCTGGCCTCCACGGCCGCCGAGCTCGAGAAGCTCGTCCAGCGCTTCCGCGTCGAGGACGATCGCGCCGACCTCGGCATCGCCTCCTAGCTCTGCTGCGCGGCCTCCTCGTCGAGGCGGCCGCGCAGCCCTTCCGGCAGCCGGGCCGATGTCTGTGCCTCGTAGTCGAAGCCCACGAGCCAGCCGTAGCCCTCAGCCGCGAGGCGGTCACCCACGTGCATGGTGAAGTCGATCCGGAAGGCCGATCGCTTGACCTCCCCCACCCGGCAGCCGATCGCGACCTCCTCGTCGAAGTAGACGGGTGACCGGTAGGCGATGTGGCATTCGGCGAAGATGAGTCCGAACGTGTCGGCTTCAGGATGCGACGGGTCGTGCTCGGGAGCGAGGACCCGCAGGTACGCGATGCGCGCGGTCTCGAAGTACCGCAGGAACACGACGTTGTTGAGGTGGCGCATGGCGTCGAGGTCGCCGAAGCGCACGCGCTCGCGGTGGGTGAACGGCATTGCGCCATCCTCGCATCACAGCGGCACCGGTAACCCCCGCCCGGTGCGGGAGTAGGATCGCTCGAGAACGTGAGTACGGAGCACGACGCCATCCTGCAGGACCAGCGCTTCGGCCCCTATCTGGTCGAAGGCGTGCTTGGCCGTGGCGGCATGGGCGTCGTCTACCAGGGCCGCCATGTCCACCTCGACCGCCCCGCGGCGATCAAGGTGCTCGGCGACTGGTGGCGCGGCGACGAGGAGGCGCGCGAGCGGTTCCTGCGCGAGTCGCGCCTCGCGGCCCGCCTGCAGCACCCGAACATCGTCGCGATCTACGACGCCGGCGAACTCGACGGGCGGCTCTACGTCGCGATGCAGCTGGTCCGCGGGGGCGACCTGCACACGCTGCTGGACAACGGGGCCCTCGCCCCCGCCCGCGCGCTGTCGATCATCGAGCAGCTCGCCTCCGCGCTGGACACCGCGCACGACGCCGGGCTCGTGCACCGTGACGTCAAGCCGGGCAACGTGCTGCTGGAGGGCGACCGGGCGGTGCTCTCGGACTTCGGGCTGATCAAGCCGCTGCACGCGCAGGGCCCGGAGATCACGCGCGTGGGTGAGTTCATGGGGACGGTCGAGTGGGCGGCGCCCGAGCAGATCGAACCCGAGCGCTTCGGGCCGCTGAGCGCGCAGACCGATGTGTACGCGCTCGGGGCGCTGCTGTACGCGTGCCTGACCGGCGAGCTCCCGTACGACGCCGACAGCGTGTCGCGCATGCTGTTCGCCCACCTGCACGAGCCGCCGCCGCGGCTTGACCGCTGCCGCGACGACGTGTCGGAGGAGCTGCAGGCCGTGATCGACCGCGCGATGGCCAAGGTGCCCGGCGAGCGGTTCATGAGCTGCGGCGACCTCGCGGCTGCCGCGCGAGAGGCACTGGAGGCCGACGGGCAGGTCATGCCGGTCCCGGTGGGCCTGCCGCCGCGTCCGAGCGATCACGGCGACCGGCGGCCGAGTCAGCCTTCGTCGCCGCGCTCGCCGTCCGGGTTCGGCCGGGAGACGATCCCGACGCGCTCGCGCTCCCGCCGGCCGCTCATGCTGGGGGCGGCGCTGGCGCTCGTGGCCGTCCTCGCCATCGCCGCCGTGGTGGCCCTTGACGGCGATGACGGCCGCGCCGCGTACGCGGCGACCTGGGACGTCAGCCGGGACGACTTCGATTCCGAGATGGACACCGCCATCGAGCGGGCCCAGACGAGCGGATCCCTCGCCCTGCAGCGGGACTTCGCGATCGACGTCCGTGATGCCGCGCGGCAGCACGCCCAGCGGCTGCGGGCCGTCACGCCACCCGACGACCTGGCCAACGAGCAGGCGGCGCTCATCGACGCCCTCATCCTGCTCGCCGACGAGGCGTCCAACGCGCTGGCTGCATCGCGCTACGGGTCCATCGAGCCCGTCAGGCGGTTCTCCGAGCGCCTCCAGCAGGGGCAGGACCCCGCGGACAGAGCGATCGACCGGGCGACGGCGCAGATCGACCAAGCGCTCAGCTGACGCGTCGCGTCAGGCGATGCGGTCGGCTCGCGCACGCACCTCGCGCGCCGCCTCGATCTGCGCATCCGACTGCTTGGCCTCGAGCTCGGACGCAGACACGCGCTTCGGGCCTTTGCCCTCCGCCACGAGCGCGGCGTTGGTCTTTCCGCCCACCGCGTTGCGCAGCGTCGTCTTCAGGCGGTCGGTGCGCCGGTCCGCGTAGCGCGCCTCCGCGCGCGCCTGTTTCGCGGGCCGTCGCTCGCCGTAGAACTTGCGGGCCCACAGCGAGGTCGGCTTGGCCAGGCGGACCGCGCCGATCAGTGAGATGAGCGGCACCAGCAGGCCGACGAGCCCGTGCGTGACCCGTTCCTTGGCGAAGCACACCAGGCTGAAGAAGAGCGTCGAGAGCGCGGTGAGGACGATCGCCCAGGCGCCCTGGTCGAAGTCGAACGGGTTGATCCCGAGGAGCAGAAGGCTCATGAGCGCGGCCGCGTAGAGCGCGGCGTCGATCGACGCGCGGCCCTGCTTGGCCCAGTAGACGTCGCTGAGGTAGACCCAGAGGGCGAACTCGTCGATGGTCAGGCCCATCCCGATGCCGAACGCGACGGCGCACAGCTCGAACCACGGCGTCTCGTCGCGCAGGGTGAACGCAAGTGTCCCGGACGCCATCATCAGGCAGATGCCCCAGACCAGGTGGTGGAGGTGGACGCCACCGTCGGTGACCACGCTTCCCGGCCACCACGTCGTGCTGCGGCCCAGACGGGCGCTGGTGCGGATGAAGAGGAACGACGCGAGGAATGCGACGAGCAGGAGGAAGATGCCCTCGCGCCCGGGCTCTGCGATCTGGCCGTTCCAGAAGTCGGAGAACACGCTGGCGGTGGTCATCATCGTTCCCTCATCGGCGCGCGGGCGACGGGCCTATAGCCTCGCACGCCAGGCGGTTCTCTGCTGCCGACGGTCGCATTAGGATGGCCGGAGGAGCAGACCGCCGGACCGAACCACCGGGAGCACCATGACCCCCTCCACCGACCGCCGCAGCGAGCGCCTGAAGGCCTCGCCCCGCATGTTCGAGAACGACGTGCTCGACAAGCTGTCGCGGGTCCACCCCGCTGTCCCGGTGGTGCTCTTCCTGCCGGCGATCGCGATCCTGTTCGTGCTCGGCTTCGACCGGCTGGGCGCCGTCGCCCTCGCATGGGCGGCCGGGGGCTACGTGTTCTGGACCCTCTTGGAGTACTGGCTGCACCGCGTGGTCTTCCACTGGGAGCCCGCCGACGGCCTCGGTGCACGGCTGCACTGGATCATCCACGGCGTGCATCACGACCATCCCAACGACCCGATGCGCCTGGTGATGCCGCCGTCGGTGAGCGTTCCGCTGGCGCTGATGTTCTACGGCGCGTTCCTCACGGTCCTGGGCAGCGGGCGGGCCATGGCGTTCGGCGCGGGCTTCCTCACCGGGTACCTCGTGTACGACATGACGCACTTCTACCTGCATCACCGGGTGCCCACGTCGCGGCTCGGCAAGCGCCTGCGCGAGCATCACATGCGCCACCACTTCCAGGACCACACCCGCGGATTCGGGGTCAGCAGCCCTGTCTGGGATCGCGTGTTCGGCACGTCGCCGCAGGGCAGCCGCCGGGAACGTCCGGCCACGCGCGAGGTCGTGCACTAAACCTTCAGCGGGCGCGCGCCGACCATGGGGAGGTGAACATCGGCACGTCCCTCAGCGGCCTGTTCGCAGCAAAGACGCAGTTCGACGTCGCTGTGAACGACATCGCCAACGCGAACACCGCCGGGTACCGCCAGGCCCGCACCGAACTCGCCGAAGGGAACCCGGGCGTCCAGGTCACCGGGATCTCGAAGCCCGGCGACGCCGCCGGAACGCCGGCCGACCCCAACGCGCCCTCGGACGTCTCCCTCGCCGAGGAGATGACCGACATGATCGTGGCACGCCACACCTACGGCGCCAACGCCCAGATGCTCCGCAGCACCATCGAGCTGCAGGGCGCGCTGTTCGACCGCCGCGTGTAGATACAGTGCGGCGCTCGTGCCGCCCGATGCGACGTCCATGAGCCTGCTTGAAGCCCTCCTGCTGGGCTTCGTGGAAGGGCTCACCGAGTTCCTGCCCGTCTCCAGCACCGGGCACCTGACGATCCTGGAATCGGCCCTCGGCTACTCCGTCGACGACCCGGACATCACGGCGTTCACGGCGATCATCCAGGTCGGCGCGGTCTTCGCCACGCTGCTGTACTTCCGCCAGGACTTCCTGCGTATCGGCACCGCGTGGGTCAAGGCGATGGTTGGGCGCGGGGAGCGCAACGACGACTACATGTTCGGCTGGGCCGTGATCATCGGCTCGATCCCGATCGGCATCGTCGGCCTGCTGTTCAAGGACACCATCGAGACGACGCTGCGCAGCCTGTGGTTCGTCGGCGGCGCGCTGATCCTGTGGAGCTT
Source organism: Solirubrobacteraceae bacterium (assembly GCA_016463765.1). Lineage (GTDB taxonomy): Bacteria > Actinomycetota > Thermoleophilia > Solirubrobacterales > Solirubrobacteraceae > Svornostia. The sequence continues at coordinate 99,906 of JAEMQS010000005.1, forward strand.
CGTCATGTGGTTCGCCGACTCGCGGGCCACGCAGGAACGCGGCGAGGCCGACGTGACGTGGCGCGACACGCTCATCATCGGCCTCACGCAGTGCCTGGCGCTCATCCCGGGCGTCTCGCGGTCGGGCGCCACCATGAGCGCAGGCCTCCTGCGGGGGCTGGACCGGGTGACCGTGACCCGCCTGTCGTTCTTCCTCTCCGTCCCGGCGCTGACCGCCGCGGGCATCCTGCAGACCGTCACGAAGTACGACGACATCTCCGGCGGGGTCGGCTGGCCGGCGACGCTCACCGCGACGTTCACGAGCTTCGTCGTCGCCTACGTCGCCGTCGCGTGGCTGCTGCGCTACATCGCCAAGCACAACTACTCGATCTTCATCATCTACCGGATCGCCCTCGGCAGCCTCGTTCTGACCCTGGTCAGCACTGGGGTGCTCGCCGCGAGCTGAGCGCCGCCGTGCACGCGCGTATCGCCGTGCGCCTTCAGCCTCGGGCGCGGCGCGAGGAGGTCGTCGGGTTGCGCGGCGACGCCATCGTGATCCGCGTGACGGCGCCGCCGGTCGACGGCCGGGCCAACGCCGCGCTCTGCGCCTTCGTCGCCAAGCGCGCCGGGGTCCCGAAGTCCGCGGTCGAGGCGGTCAGCGGCGCGACGGCGCGCGACAAGGTGCTCGAGGTGCGCGGCGTCGACGAGGCGACGCTGCGGGCGGCGCTCAGCCCTGCTTCGGCTTGACGCGGAACGCGCCGCGCATGAAGGGATGCACGCGGCAGAAATACGTGTAGGTGCCGGAGCGCAGCGTCTTCGGGGTGCTCCAGCGGTCGGTGTTCTCCGCGGCGGTGCGCCCGGCCGGCCCGAAGCCGAGGTTGCCGGAGTCGAACGGGGTGCTCGAGTCCGCGAGCGGATAGGCGATCCCCGTCTCGCGGTTACACGGCGCCTTGCATGCCGTGATCGTGTGCATGATGTTCTTCTTGGCGTCCCGGTTGACGAACGTCAGGCCGCGCCCCGCCGGGACCGTCGGGGGCCGCAGCCCGCGGCCGACGTTGTGCAGGTCGCCCTGGCCGTAGAGGAACCCGCTGATCTTCACGTCGCCCCGCGCCAGCGACGCGCCGTCCTTCAGGCGCCGTGCGTCGGGCAGCCCGAACGGACCGCCGCCGTGGTTGCGGTTCTCCTTCAGCGGGCCGTGCGTGATCTTGCCGCGCGTCGGGAACTTCTCGGCGAACGGGTCGGTGCCGCCCGCCCCGCCGGGTTCCCACGCCACGGGCATGATCCCCATCGACTCGTACCAGGAGGCCCGTGAGGTGTCGTAGGTGGCGTGCACGGTGACGACGTCGCCCGCCTTCACCGCGATCCGCCAGTTCTTGGGCGTCGCGGTGAGCGCGACGTCCCAGGACACGGCGCCGGCGGGCTCGAAGTACTTGGCCTCCGACCGGAAGAGCGTGACGGTTCGGCCGTCCCGCGTGACCTTCAGTTCGGTGTTCAGCCCGCCGGGATGCAGGTGGCCCACGCTGCCCACGAGCACACCGTCGCGGCCGACCCGCCAGCGGTTGAACGGATAGTCCTCGGGTTTGTAGCCCGGAGCTTCGTCGGGGAACGTGAAGCGCTTGTCCTTGCCGCCCTGGCCGCGTTCTGCGTCGAAGACCGGCCACGCGCGGATCCCGACGACGTCGAGCCACTGGGTCTCGACGGTGCGGATGCCCGCGGCGGCGGGGTCGCCCTCCGGGATGAAGTCGACCTCCCACGTGAGGTACACCTCCGCCGCGTTCGGCGTGAGGTTGTGGACCATGTGGTTCATGACGAGCGAGTCGGTGGGCTCGCTGCGCCAGCCGAAGCCGTCGGGCATGTCGACGATCGACTTCTCCTCACCGGCGGCGAACTGCGGCCGGCCGTTCTTCAGCCAGACCCCGTGGTGCAGGTGGATGACGTCGGTGCGCGTCGGCGTGCCGTCCTTGTAGACGAGGTTCGGCTTGAACGACGTGATCCAGCCGGGCACCTTCGGCTTGTGCTTGTTCGGCTCGAAGATGATGTCGTTCTGCCCGGGCGTGACGATGATCGGCCCGAAGCGGAACTTGAGCTTCTGCTCACCGGCGTGCGCCGTCCCCGCGAACATCGCGACGAGTGCGGCTGCAAGCAGCACGCATCGGGTGAGCAGTCTCCTCCGCAGCATCCCTACCGCGGACGATCCTACTCACCCGAAGGACGCCGTGGGGCGTCAACCGAGGATCAGGACGTGTGGGTTCATCGGGTCGATGCGGACCTGCACCGAGGCGCCCGGCTGCAACTGCGGGACCTGCAGGCGGTTGATCATCTGCCGGTGGGTGACCGGGTATGGCGCGGGGACGCTCGGGCTGGTGACCTGGAGGTCGAGTTCGACGACTGGGTTGTCGTTCACCGTCATGCCCGTGTCGCGGACTGCACCGATCGTGGCCTGGCCGACGACGCCGGTCGCCATGAGGGCCTGCGCCTGCATCTGGCCGGCGTTCAGATCGCTCAGCGTCTGGCTGGCGACCGCGACGCCGTCGCGCATCTGGCGCATCGATCCGCCGA
>JAEMQS010000236.1 GCA_016463765.1 Solirubrobacteraceae bacterium
CGACGCGGTTGGAGTAGCCCCACTCGTTGTCGTACCAGGAGACGACCTTCACGAGGGTGCCGTCGATGACGACCGTGAGCAGCGAGTCGAAGATCGAGCTGTGCGGGTCGGTGACGATGTCCGTCGAGACGATCGGGTCCTCGGTGTAGGCGAGGATGCCCTTCATCGGGCCGTCGGCAGCCGCCTTCACCGCGGCGTTGATCTCCTCGACCGTGGTCTCGCGCTTGGGCACAAGGGTCAGGTCGACGACCGAGCCGGTCGGGACGGGGGCGCGCACCGCGAAGCCGGACAGCTTGCCGTTGAGCTCCGGCAGCACGAGGCCGACGGCCTTCGCGGCGCCGGTCGAGGCCGGGACGAGGTTCGTCGCGGCGCTGCGGGCGCGGCGCAGATCCGCGTGCGGCGCGTCGAGCAGCCGCTGGTCGCCCGTGTACGCGTGGATCGTCGTCATCAGGCCGTGCTCGATGCCGACCGCGTCGTTGATCGCCTTGGCGAACGGCGCGAGGCAGTTCGTCGTGCACGACGCGTTGGAGATGATGTGGTGCTTCTCGGGGTCGTACTGGTCGTCGTTGACGCCGAGCACGAGGGTGATGTCCTCGTTCTTGGCCGGCGCCGAGATGATGACCTTCTGAACCGAGCCGCCGAGGTGGGCCTTCGCCTTCTCCGCGTCGGTGAAGAAGCCGGTCGACTCGATGACGACCTCGACGCCCAGGGACGCCCAGTCGATGTTCGCCGGGTCCTTCTCGGCGAAGACCTTCACCGCGTCGCCGTCGACGACGAGGCCGTCGTCGTTGACCTCGACGGTGCCCGGGTACGGCCCGAGGATCGAGTCGTACTTGACGAGGTGGCCGAGGGTCTTGTTGTCGGTCAGATCGTTGACCGCGACGAAGTCGATGTCGGCGTTCGCGGCCTTGGCGGCGCGAAACACGTTGCGGCCGATCCGGCCGAAGCCGTTGATGCCTACCTTGACGGGCATAGGGCGGGAGTTCCTCCTGGGCGTGATGCTCGCGAGCTCAGGCGCGGGCGAAGGGGCACTGCCCGCGCGAGTGCCGGAATCTACCGGCTACGCCCCCGATCGGCGGTGCGGGTGGGCCTCAGCCCAGCCCACTGAATGCGAACGCCACCGCCGCGACGAACCCGAGAGCGAACCCGGCCGTCCCGGCCAGAGGTACCCAGAACGCCGTCTTCTTCCGCGCCAGCCGGACGATCGTGACGATGAGCGTCGCTGTGAAACCGATGACCGGAATCGCCATGGAGAGCAGCCACCCGGTGGTGAAGCGGTCGAGGTCGCAGTCGATGCTGGCCCCACAGCTGTCGGTGCCGAAGATCAGGAACAGCCCGGCAAACGACAGCGCCGCCGCGATCAGGCCGGAAACGACGAGCAGGATGACCGCCGCGAGGCGGTCCCCGGTCCTCGATCCATCGGGGTGCGGCGCCTCGATCGGAGGTGGCGGCGGCCACGCCGCTATTGCGGCGTCCCCTTCTCGACGTCGCGGTGGGTCACCTCGACGCGCAGGTCCTCACGCTCGCCGTAGCGCTTGGCGAGGTGCTCGGTGATCGCGACGCTGCGATGCCGGCCGCCAGTGCAGCCGATGGCCACGGACAGATGGGCCTTGCCCTCCGCCTCGTACTGGGGCAGGAGGAAGTCCAGCAGCGGGATGAGCAGCGCGTAGAACTCCTCGAGCGTCCCCGACTTGCCGACGTAGTCGACGATGCGCGAGTCGAACCCGGTGAGTGGCTTGAGATCGGGATCCCAGTGCGGGTTGGGCAGGAAGCGCACGTCGAAGGTGAGGTCGGCGTCGCGCGGCGGACCGTGCTTGAACCCGAAGCTCGAGAACGTCACCGCCAGCGGCGTGCTCGTCTGCCGCGGCAGGAACTCCGACGCGATCTTGCGGCGCAGCGTCGATGCGGCGAGCTCGGTCGTGTCGATGATCGCGTCCGCGTACGGGCGGACCGGATCGAGGAGCTCGCGCTCGCGCGCGATGCCCTGCACGACGCTGCCCGTCGGCGCCAGCGGATGGCGACGGCGCGTCTCCTTGTAGCGGTTGACGAGCGTCTGCTCCTCGGCGTCGAGGAACAGCACCCGGTGCTTGATGCCCTGACGGCCGAGCATGCCGAGCACGCGGCGCAGCGCCTCGAAGTACTCGCCGCCTCGCACGTCCGACACGACGGCGGCACGTTCGACCTTCGCCCCCTCGTGCACGAACAGCTCGATGAGACCGCGGATCATCTCCGGCGGGAGGTTGTCGACGCAGAAGTAGCCGGCGTCCTCGAAGACGTTCATCGCCGTGGACTTCCC
>JAEMQS010000237.1 GCA_016463765.1 Solirubrobacteraceae bacterium
GCCTCCAGGGCGTCGTCGTAGCGGCTGATGATGTGCTCCCACGTGTGCTCGCGCACGATGCGGGCGTGCGCGGCGTGACCGACCGCCGCGGCGCGGGACGGGTCGTCGAGGACCTCGGCGAGCGCGGCGCCGAGCCGTGAGGGGTCGTCGGCGACGAGCCCGTCGACGCCGTGCTGCACCGCGATGCCCTCGAACGCCACGGTCGTGCCCGCAACGGGGAGACCCGCGCCCATGAGCTCCAGCGTCTTCATCTTGATGCCCGCGCCCTCCCAGACCGGAGCGACAGCCGCCCGGCAGCGTCCGAGCAGCGCGGCGAGGTCGTCGACGAAGCCCAGGATCTCGACGCCCGGAAGCTCGGTGAGCGCGCGGACGGCCTCGGTCGGCTCGCGGCCGGCGACGAGGAGCCGCGCGCCCGTCTCGCCCAGCGGCGCCCACGCCTCGCGGGCGAAGCGCAGCAGTCCGTCGGTGTTCGGCGCGTAGCGGTGGTCGCCGAGCCACACGACGTCGCGGGGCGCGGCCGCGGGGTCGGCGACGTGGGCGGGCGGCGGGATGGCGGACGGGACGACGAACGGATCGCGGCCGTACAGCTCGCGGAAGCGGACGGCCTCGTCCTCGGAGGTGACGACGGTCGCGCCCGCCAGGCCGACGGTGCGCCGCTCCCACGCGGCCACGAGCCAGTGCTCGAGCCGCGCCTGGGGCTGGAGACCGCCGTGCACGCGGCGCGACCAGGCCAGCACGTTGTGCTTGTCGATGACGAACGGGACGAGGTCTCCGACGCGCTCGACGTACGTGTGCGCCGTGTCGTCGAGCGTGATCGCCGCGTCGAAGCCGGGCGCGAGCTCGCGGGCGCGGATGACGAGCGGCCGGCTGACGGATCGCTCCGTCCACGCGGGTTGGCGGTCGCGGATCGCGCGGGCCCAGCGCTGGGCGGTCACCCGCTTGCCGGTCGCCCAGGTCTCCGGGCGGGCGGGGAACGCCTCGACCGTCGCGCCGCCCAGCCGCTCGCGCAGCTCGGCGACGAGCGCGGCCGGGGTGTCGCGCTCACGCTGGCGTGCGAGCAGGTGCAGGTCGTGGCGCGCCGACAGCGCCTCCAGCAGCCCGAGCTGCCGGCGCACGCCGCCCGCGTTCACCGGGAGGGCGAACTCGTTCGTCAGCAGGAGGAGCTTCACGCGACGGGTGCAGGCTCACGCGGCGCCGGGGCCGGGGCAGGCGCCGGGGCCGGGACAGGCTGCGCGGGGCCATAGGTCACGGCGACCTCGGCCGCCCCGGCCTTGGCGCGGCTGCTGGCACGCAGGGCTTCGCACTCCGGATCCTCCGACGACGCCATCAGCGCGCCGAGGCTGTACCAGAGGATCACGGCCGCCAGGCCGAAGAGCGTGTCCGCAGCAGCGGACTGCACGGCCGTGACGATCATGATCGCCACGAACGGGAAGCGTTCTTTTCGCTTGTACGAGTTGAGCTGTCTCGCGCCGTAGATCGCGCCGCCGAGCATGGCGCCGTAGATGAGGAGGAACCCGAGCAGCCCGCTCTGCCACATAATCGTGAGGTAGCCGTTGTCGGCGAACGGCGGCTCGCCCTTGCTGCTCAGGCGCGACGCCTGACCGACCGATCCCAGGCCGTCGCCGATGGGCTGGACGAGCGCCCGAGGGCCGAACTCCGTGATCGCCTGGATGCGCTCGTTCGTCGAGTGGTCCCCGCCGGAGCTCGCGTCCCCGACGCTGGCTGCACGGTCGACGACGGCCTGGCCCGCCGTGCTGCCGCCCGCGAAGACGTACATGCCGCCGAGGATGACGAGCAGGATGGCCACCCGGCCGAGGATCCCGCCGCGCGAGACCGGGATGAGCGCGACCATCGCGACGGCCATCGCGATCCAGGCCGAACGCACCTGGGTGAACAGCAGCGCCGCCATGGTCAGGCCGCCCGCGGCGAGCCGCCACGGGGTGATCCTGGGGCCCACGAGCAGCATCAGCGCGAACAGCGCGAGCACGCCCGCGAGCATGCCCGGTGAGTTCAGCGTGCTGAAGGCGCGGAACGTGCCCTGCTCCTTGGTGCCGATCGAGATGGGGGCTTCGAACTTCAGCCAGAGCGCGTCCCAGGGCGGCAGGAACGGCGTGATGAACTGGTAGATCGCATACGCGGCGACGATCGGGATGATGACCAGCAGCAGCTTTTCGAGGACGATCGTGCCGCGCTTCCAGTCGTGGTAGCCGAGCAGCAGGCCCATGGTCGCCGCGATGTAGGAGAACAGCGCGAACATCAGCGGGAACGGGTCGTCGAG
>JAEMQS010000035.1 GCA_016463765.1 Solirubrobacteraceae bacterium
AAGCGGGCGACACGCAACGGCTGATGCACCGGCAGGAGGAACACCCGCCTCCGTCAAACCCCGAGTCCGTGCGGATCACGGACGACGAGATTCGGGAGAAGTACCTCGAGCGCGCGATCCGCGAGATCAACCAGCTCACCCGAGACATTCAGGGGTGCCATACGTGCCCCCGCGGCGGCGTCATGCCCGTCATCGGCTCTGGGCACCCCCAGGCCGACATCATGCTGCTCAAGCACGAGGCGGTGCCGAGCGAGGTCGAGGAGGGCGTCGCCTTCTACGGCCGGGCGGGCAACGCGCTCATGAAGGCGCTCAAGCGGCTGCAGATCGACCCGCTCGCCGTCTACGGGTCGCTGTGCGTGAAGTGCCCGGTGGGCGACGCGTCGCTCGCCGATCCCGCGTGCGTGGGCCGGGTGGCCGAGGAGTTCGGCATCGTCCAGCCGAAGATGCTCGTGGTCATGGGCGGCTACGCGCTGGAGGTCGTCAACGAGCTCCAGCTCCCGCTCGCCCGCAGCGTCGCCGCGCGGCCCGGGGAGATCCAGCAGCTCACGCCGTCGTGCGACCTGCTCTTCACCCCGGACATCGATCAGTCGCTCGACGAGGAGGACGCGAAACGCGCGTTCTGGAGCGCGTTCCGCGTCCTCGGCGACTGGTACGCCGACCTGCCGCCGTACTAGGCGCCTACGCGCCGGGCAGCACGAGCCGGTCGCGGCCGTCCACCTCGGGGGTGCCGATGCGTGCCATGCGGGCGCGCGGTGCCGCGCCGGGCAGCCGCACCGTCGCCTTCGCCGTGCGCGATCCGAGCGTCACCTCGACGGTGTGCGCTCCGCCCGCCGCCCGCTTGGGCAGGCGCAGCGCGACACGGCCGCTGCGGATCGCGAGCCTGGCGCTGACCACGGTCCTGCTGCCGCGCCGCAGCGTCACCCGGGCGGTTCCGGACTGCCCGGGCAGGCCGACGCGCAGCACCCGGCGGCCTCCCTGCCGGGCGATGCCGAGCACGCGCAGCGTCAGCGTGGCGGTGGGCTGCGTCGTGGTCGTGGGCGTGCCGGACGTCGTGCCGAGCGCGGACGTCGTCGCCGTCTGGACGGGGGTCCCGGAGGTGGTCGGCTGGGGTGCGGGGCCGGGCTGCGGTGCGGGACCGGGCTGCGGGGCCGGGTTGGGCTGCGGCGCGGGGCCCGGGTTCGGAGCCGGGTTCGGGTTGGGATTCGGATTCGGATTCGGACCCGGGGTTCCACCCGTCGCCGCCGTCACGGTCACGTCCTTCGTGACCTCGCGCGTGTTCCCCGCGACATCGGCGACCGTGAAGCGGATCCGGTAGACGCCCGGCCCGGCGAACGCGTGGGTCGCGTCCAGCGCCTTCACGGAGGCGGTCGAGTCGCCCCAGGCAAACGTCGCCGACCCGGCCGCGACGCCCGTCGTCGCATCGGTCACCGTCGCGCTGAACAGCGCGCTCTCGCCGACCTTCATCGTCGACGGACCGCTGATGACCGCCGTCGGCGCGACGCGATCGAGCACCGTCGTCGCGCATTTCGGCGCCGAGCGGTTGGCCGAGGTCGACGTGCCGCGCTGGTCGGGCCCGTTCGGGTTGTCCGGGATCGCCGCGTCGGCCGCCATCACGCACGCATGGACCGGGCCATCCGGTGCGGGCGTCGGGCCCGTGCCGACCTCGAGGTTGCAGTCGAACGTCGTCGTCCGCCCGCCGGTGGCCGGCTGCGAGCAGTTCGGCTGCTCGAGGTACTTGTAGCCCTGCGCGCCGTCGCACAGCCCGCCCGTCGGCGTGCCGTACTGCAGGCAGACGAAGTTCGCCGGGAACGGTCCCGCGATGTTGTCGCTGAAGTTGATGCGCATCGGGATCGACGCGGTCCGGGTGGCCCCGGCGCCACCCGCGAGCGCGACGGCGATCGTGGGCGGGGTGCGATCGATCGTCGTCGAAGCGCGCAGCCCGCGCCGGTCGGCGTCACCGCACGACGTGGAGAAGTCGGGGAAGTACATCCCCGTGCCGTCGTCCCAGCGCCCGAAGCCGCAGATCGTGTAGGTCGAGCCCTCCTGGAGCGGGACGGTCGTCCCGCGTATCCCGCTCCAGTTCACGGACGTCGACCCTGTTCGACCCACCTGGTACGGGCCGTCGACGACCGCCGTCCCACCGTTGACGTGGTGGTTGAACTCGATGCGGTAGTTGCCGTTGTTCGACCATTCCACCCACTGGGTGTTGTTCGCCGAGTTCGTGAACGGCGGCTCTCCGGTCCCCTTGACGATGACCTCGGCGTCCGCGGCGGCGGGCACGAGGAGGGCGGCGGCGATGGTGGCGGTGAGGCATGTGCGGAACATGCCCCCATTCCAACGCTCCGGATGCCGGTGCGCATCGGGGAGGGCCCCAGACCCTTCCCCCTAGGTTTCGGGTGACGGGCCCCGAAGGGCCCGCCACCCGGGCCGGGCTCAGTCGAGGCCGCTGCCCTCCGCGACCAGCGTCGCGGAGTTGAGGCCCGTGCCGCTGCCACCGACCGGGAAGGGCTCGATCGCACTCCTCGGCTCGGCGTTGGCGAGCGACCAGGCCCACAGGACCTCGGTCAGCGCGGGGTTGCGCAGCTGGACGTCGACACGGCGGCGGTCGTCGGCCCCGGTGCTCACCTTGTCGACCCACGAGCGCATGCCGGTCGCCGTCGCCCCGGTCGACGTGAACTCGAGCGTGGGCGTCAGCGGCGTCAGCGCGCCGGGCGTGAAGCGCGGGAACCCGTCGACGGTCGCCGGGACCTTGGCGACGGTGTAGCCCAGGCCGTCGACCGTGACGAACGTCCGGCCGTCCACGCCGTCGGCCGCGACCGCGAACGTGCTGCGCTGCCATCGCCGGGCCGCGGGGAGCGTGACCCGGCCGCCCGGGGTCGACCGCTTGATCTGCTGCGGCGTGATCGTCAACTCGATGAAGCCGTTGGTGCGCTCGGTGGCGTCGAGGGGGGCGACCTCCACGCGGCTGAGGAACGCATCGTCGAGGTCGATCTGCGCTCCGACGTCGAAGTCGAACGTCAGGCCCTGGATGGCGAGGTCGCGCAGCGGCCGGCTGCCCTTCTGCGTGTCTTGCAGCCAGGTCGCCAGCTTCCCGGAGGGAACCTGCTCGGTGCGCACGACGCAGTCCTCGAGCTCGCCGCGCAGAACGGGTTCACGGCAGCCCGCGACACGGGAGAGCGGGACGGTCTCGCCCTCGAGCTGCATCGCGAACGTGCCGCTGTACGCCGGGGGCGGATCCTTCGGCGCGTCGCCGGGAGGCCCTTGCGGGCCGGCGGGGCCCGCGGGGCCCTGCGGTCCGGCCGGGCCTCGCTGACCGGCGGGACCCTGCGGGCCGGGGGAACCGGCCGGGCCCGCGGGACCCGTGTCCCCCTTCACGCCCGGTGCTCCCGCGGGGCCGGGAGCTCCCACGGGGCCGGGAGCTCCTCCGGTGCCGGGAGCGCCCTGCAGGCCACCGAGTCCCGGCGCGCCCGCTGCGCCGGGGATGCCCTGCGGGCCCGGAGCGCCCGCCGGGCCCGGGGGTCCCTGCACGCCGGGAGCGCCGTCGCTGGCGCTCTGGACGCCCGCCGGAGCGAGCTGCACGAGACGCTCGGTGCGCCGGCACTTCGCCCGCTCCCCGACGACGCGCACGCTCCCGTCCGCCTTCTTCACGCACGCGCGAACGCCGGTGCTCGACGGTGCCGACGTCTGGGCGACCGCCGCCCCGCCCGCGATGACGGCCGCGGAGAACCCCGCCGCCACTGCCAGCCTGCCGATGTCCGCGCCCCGCATGTCCGCCTCCTGAGTGAGATCGTCTCGGGCTCCGCTTGGCGGAGTCGTCCATCAAGACGCCGGCGCGCGCCGTCCTATTCCCGCGGGCAGTTCCGTATTCGACCCGGTGTCCCGGCACCGCTCTCGCGGGTACGCTGCGCTCATGGGTCTTGAAGAGCAGACACTCGAGAAGACGGGCGACCGCTGCGAGGTCTGCGGCGCGAAGCTCACCGCCGACGAGCTGCAGGTCGCCCTGGAGAGCGCGGGCCCGGCACTGTGCACCGTGCACGCCGCGGAGGTGGTCCTCGACGAGGACGCCCCCGAGGCCGTCGAGGCCGACTGAGCGTCAGCGCCCCGTCAGCGCCTCACGCAGCGGCACACGGCCGCCGGTCCGCAGGATCGCGCGGTCGTACACCCGTGCGGCCAGCGCGAGGGTGAGCGCCGCCGTCGCGAGCAGCAGCGCGATCGCGAGCAGCGCATCCGCCGGCCCCGCGTCCCCGGTGATCAGCCGCGCGGGCATGACCATCGGGGCGCTGAACGGGACGAGCGCGGCGATCTCCGCGAGCCTCGACGCCGGCTCCTGCAGCGCCTGCAGGGCGACGAAGAACGCGCCGACGAGCGCGAAGATCAGCGGTGACGTCGTGGACTGCGCGTCCTCCTGACGGCTCACGAGCGCACCGGCCACCGCGAACAGCGCGGCGTAGAGGACGTAGCCCAGCGTGAAGAACCCGAGCGTCGCGGCCAGCGCGCCCGCCAGGGTCCCGTCGACGTCGACCACGTCGAGCGCGGCGCCCGCCGCCAGGCCGACCCCCGCCACGAGCAGCAGCTGGACCAGTCCCAGGACGCCGAGACCCAGCACCTTCCCGGCGAGCAGGGGCAGCGACCGCGTCGCGCTGAGCAGGAGCTCCACCACCCGCGAGCCCTTCTCCTCGGCGATGCCGTACGCGACCCAGAGCCCGAACGTGATCAGCTGGCCGTAGAGCAGCAGGGCGGCGAAGAACGCGATCCCCGCCGCACCACCGTCGTCCGGTTCGAGTGGGCGGACGGCGAGCCGCACCGGCGGATCGGCCGCGGCGAGCCGCAGTTCCTCGGCGACACCGGCCCGCTCGAGCGCCGCGGACAGCGAGCTGCGGGCAACGGCGGCGCGCAGGGCCTGCGCGACCTCACCGTCGAGCCCGTCGAGGACGGCGACCTGCGCGCCCGCGCCGAGCAGCGCCGCGTCCGCCTGGTCCTCCCGGACCTCGCCGCGCGCCGCTTCGAGGGTCGCGACCTGCCGGATCTCCAGCGGGGTCCCCGTCGCACGCAGGCCGTCCCGCGCGGCCTGCGCCACCTCGATGCTCTCGGTGTCTCCCCGCACGACCACGAGGGTGAACCGGTCGTCGCCCCCACCCAGGACCGACGCCAGCGCCACCACACCCACGACGACCAGGAGGCTCACCACGGTTCCCGTCTGGAACGTGCGGTCACGGGCACGCTCGACGATCTCCCGCCGGGCGACGAGCCACGCCGCGCGCCGATCCGTCATGCCGCGACCTCCCGGAAGAGCTCGGACAGCGACGGCTCCTCGGGAGCGAAGCGGCGGACCGGCCCCGCCTCGCGCGCCGCGTCGAGGAGGTCCTGCGGGTCCGTGCCGTCGACGAGCCGGATGAGCACGCCGGTGCGGTCCTGGTCGAGCACCTCGATGCCCGCGATCCGCGGAAGCCACTGCTCGCTCGGCGCGTCGGCCTCCACCCTCCAGGTGGCGCCGCGGTCGGCGCCGCGGAGTTCGTCGACGGTCCCGGAGGCGACGATCCGGCCGTCCGCGATGATCGTGACGGCATCGCAGAGCCGCTCGACGAGGTCGAGCTGGTGGCTGCTGAAGACGACCGGGACACCCCGGGCCGCCTGCTCGCGCAGGACGCCGCTCATGACATCGACCCCGATCGGGTCCAGGCCGCTGAACGGTTCATCGAGCACGAGCGCGATGGGATCGTGGACGAGCGCGGCGCCCAACTGGACCCGCTGCTGATTACCGAGCGAGAGGCTTTCGACCCGGTCCTCCGCGCGCTCCGCGATGCCCAGGCGCGTCAGCCACGCCGCGACGGACTGCTGCGCCGAGGCGCGACTCATGCCGTGGAGCTCGGCGAGGTACGCGAGGTGGTCGGCGACGCGCATCTTCGCGTAGAGCCCGCGTTCCTCGGGCATGTACCCGAACTGCGCTCGAAGCTGGCGCGTGAGCGGCCGGCCGTCGAAGCGCACCTCGCCCGCGTCGGGGGCGAGCACGCCGAGCACCATGCGCATGGTCGTCGTCTTCCCCGCGCCGTTCGGGCCGACGAAGCCCATGATCTGCCCGGCCGCGACGGCGAAGCGGACGTCGTCGACCGCGACGCGGTCGCCGTACCGGCGGGTGAGACCGTCGAGCTCGAGCATCACCGCGGGCCTTCCCGGACGGCCCGGGTCTCAACCGCTACATCGTCAGGATGATCTTCCCGAGCTTCCCGCCGGCCGCGAACCGCTCGTAGGCCGCGGCGACCTCGTCCAGCCCGAAGGCGGCGGCCACAGGGACGCGCAGCGACCCGTCGGCGAAGCCCGGCAGCACCTCGGTCTCCATGCGGCGCGCGGTGAGCGCCTTCTCCTCGAGTGGGCGCGCGCGCAGCGTGGAGCCCATGATCGCGCCGCGCTTGCCCATGAGCGCAACGAGGTTCAGCTCGCCCTTCGCACCGGCGCCGACTCCGATGACGGCGATGCGCCCGCCGGTGTTCAGGGCCTTGACGTTCGCGCCGAGATTGGGGGCGCCCACCAGCTCGAGGATCACGTCGAACGGCCCGTGCGCCTCGAAGCCCTCGGGCTCCAGCACCTCGGTGGCGCCGAGCGCACCCACCGCGTCGCGCAGGTCGGGGTTGCGCACCGTGGCCGTCACCGTTGCGCCCGCACGGCGGGCGAGCTGGATCGCCGCGGTGCCCACGCCGCCTGCCGCGCCGTGGACGAGCAGCCGCTCGCCCGGGCGCAGGCCGGCCTGGCTGAAGATCGCGTCGTGCGCGGTGGTGAAGACCTCGGGCAGGCCGCCCGCCTCCACGAGCTCGAGTCCGCCGGGCACCGGCATGAGCTGGCGCTCGTGCACGACGGCCAGCTCCCCCTGTCCACCTCCGCCGACGATGCCCATCACGCGATCGCCCTCGGCGAACCGGGTCGCGCCCGGGCCGGTCGCGGCCACGGTGCCCGCGAGCTCCAGGCCGGGGATGTCCGCCGGGGACCCGGGCGGCGCGGGGTAGCGCCCCTTGCGCTGGAGCAGGTCGGCGCCGTTCAGCGCGGCGGCGGCGACGCGGACGAGGACCTCGCCGGCGCCGGGCTCGGGATCGGGATGGTCGGCGACGACGACCTCGCCGTCGCGGATGGTGGCGGCTCGCATCGAGCGCGAGGGTAGTGGAAGGGAACCGCCGGCGGCGCGAGAGAGAGGTGGCGCACCGCCGGCGGAAGACGGGAGGGTCAGAACCGGCTGACGCCGGCCCAGGACCACCGGGGATGGGGACCACGGTGGACGTCCCGCAACTGTGCTGTTCCTGCGAACCGGCCAGGAAGCAGAATGACGCGTCGTTCATACCAGACTGACGCCGCATTCCGCAACCCCTGGCATGAACCCACGGGCCATGGCTCGCCGGGTGTCTCCCCAGGACGCCCGTGCCTCGTCAGGAGCTGGTGCCGCCCGCACGGCGGCACCGGCTCGCTGCGCGCCTCGCTACCGTTGCCCGCGATGGAGCCCGATGCTGTCGAGATCCGCGTGCTCGGCTGTCTGCTGGAGAAGCAGCGCACGACACCCGATGCGTACCCGCTGACGCTCAACTCGCTGCGCCTCGCGTGCAACCAGTCCACGAGCCGCGACCCGGTCGTCGACTACGACGAATCGACGATCCGCAACGCGCTCCAGCACCTGGGGCAGCGCCGCTGGACACGGCTCGCGAGCGCGAGCCGCGCGCCGAAGTACCGCCACCTGCTCGACGAGGCGCTCGGCCTCTCCAGCGACCAGCTCGCGGTCCTGTGCGTGCTCATGCTGCGCGGCCCGCAGACGTTCAACGAGCTGCGCACCCGCACCCAGCGCCTGCACGACTTCGCGGACGAGCACGCGCTCGAGGTCACCATCGAGGGGCTGATGGCGCGTGATCTCGTGGAGCTCCTCCCGCGGCAGACCGGACAGAAGGAGCAGCGCTACCGGCAGCTGCTCGGCGCCGAGGAGGTCTGGCACGCCGAGCCGGTGACGCCCGCGGCTCCGGTCGCGCCTCCTGCGCCTGTCGCGCCGCCCGCGCCCGTGGCCGACGCGACCTCCGATCGCCTCGCCCGTCTCGAGGCCGAGGTCGCCGCCCTGCGCCGGGAACTCGCCGAGCTCCGCGCGGAGCTCGGGGCGTGACCCGCGCCGGCGCCGCGCTCGTCGCGGCGGTCGCGCTCGTCGGCTGCGGCGGCGCCGCCGCCGGCCCGCCGCAGCTGCCGAAGGAGCAGGGCGAGAAGCTCGCCGAGGCCTCGATGGCCGTCACCGGCGCGTGCGCCCGCGGGCCGCTGACCCCCGAGCAGGAGCGCGCGCTCCAGCCGCGCGTCGAGCTCCTGGTCGAGGCGACGAAGAGCAGCCCCGATTCGCTGTTCGAGTACCCGCAGGAGGATCAGAACCCGCTCCTGACCACGCCCGCGCTGGAGCTGCAGGCCGTCATCGGGGCGCTGGGGGGCGTCGGCCCGCAGCCCGTCTGCAATCAGCGGCTCGCCGACCTCGGCGACCGCGGCCTGGTCGAGGCCGGCCAGGAGTCGCTGCTGCGCGACATGCCCTCGACGCGGGGGTAGATCAGGCGACGCGCTCCAGCAGCGCGACGCACTCGATGTGCGGCGTCTGCGGGAACATGTCGACCGGCCGCACGCGACGCAGCGCGTACCCGGCCTCGACGAGCTGCGCGGCGTTCGGCGCGAGCGTCGTCGGGTTGCACGAGATGTAGACGATGCGCTTCGGGTTCGCCTCGATGATGCGGCGGACGACCTTCTGCGACAGCCCGGCCCGGGGCGGGTCGACCACGAGGACGTCCGGCTTGCCCGCCTTCTCGATGAGCTCGCGCAGCGCCAGCCGCACGTCGCCCGCGAAGAACCGCGCGGACGACACGTCGTTGCGGCGCGCGTTCTCGATCGCGTCGGCCACGGCCTCTTCGACGATCTCGATGCCCCAGATCTCCCCGGCGCGCTGCGAGAGCGACAGGCCGACGGTGCCGATGCCGCAGAACAGGTCGTAGACCCGCTCCCAGCCCTGGAGGTTCGCCAGATCCGCCGCGACGCCGTAGAGCCGCTCGGCCATCTCGGTGTTCGTCTGGAAGAAGGCCGTCGGCGAGATGCCGAAGGTCAGGTCGCCGAGCTCCTCGGTGAGCTTCGGCGCGCCGAGGACGATCTGCGTCTCGCCGCCCTGCGTCGTCTCGCCGAGCGCGTCGGTGCGCGTGATCATGATCGCGTCCGCCTCGACGGCCTGGTGCAGCGAGTCCGTGTCGATCGCCTCGGCGGCCTTGCCGTCGGCGACCACGAGGCGCGCCTGAAGCTCGCCGGTCCGGCGTCCCTCGCGCACGACGAGGTTGCGCAGCAGCCCCGTGTGGGTGCGGCGATCGAACGCCGGGAGCCCCTGGGCGCGGGCCCAGTCGAGCACCTGCGTGCGGACGCGGTTGCCGGCCTCCGAGGCGAGCAAGCAGTCGTCGAGCCCGACGATCGTCTCCCACGAGCCCGGTGCGTGGAAGCCGCAGACGAGCGTGCCGTCGGGGTCCACGCCGAACGAGTACTCCAGCTTGTTGCGGTACCGCCACTGCTCGACCGCCGGCACGATCTCCTCGAGCTCGAAGCCCTCGAGCTTGCCGATCCGCGTCAGCGCATCGTGGACCTGCGCCTGCTTGATCGCGAGCTGCTTCTCGTACGGGATGACCTGCCAGGGCGCGCCGGGGTGATCGGCGATCGGGTCCACCCGGTCGGGCGACGGCGTGACGACCTCGAGCGTGCGCGCCTCGCCGTAGTGGCGCTTGCGCTTGGTCACGACGGCACGCACCTTGTCACCGGGGATCGCGCCCTGGACGAAGAGGACGTAGCCGTCGAGCCGCGCCACGCCGTTCCCGCCGAACGCGAGATCGTCGATCGTCAGTTCGAGCTCTTGGCCGCGCTCGGGGCGCGCAGAGGTGTTCACGGGGGCCGACATACGACCCACCACGGTAGGGGCTGTCTACATCAGGCGGAACGTGCGGTGCATCCGCGCGCGGCTGTCATCCGGGCGGGTGAGGATCACGCGCACGGTGATCGTGCCCCGCTTGGCGGCACGCCAGCGCTTCTTCGTCGGGCGCATCACCACGCGGAACCGGCCCTTGGCGTCCGCGCGCACGGCGTCGCGCACCAGCGCGCCGGCCCCGGAGCGAGCCCGGACCGACACGAGCGATCCCGGCTTCGCACCGTCGAGCACGACGGTGAACCCGCGTGCGAGGCGCAGCCGGCTGATGGTCAGTGTGGTCGTAAGCTTGACGGGGGACCGCTCCTCCGCCACCGGCGCGGGCGGCGGCGCCGTCGGCGTGGGTGCAGGCGCAGGCGTCGTCTCCGTGGGCGTGGTGCCGCCGGTATCCGGGGCCGGCGCCGGCGCGAAGGACGCGGTCACCGACTTCGCGGCGCTCATCGTCACGGAGCAGGAGCCGGTGCCCGCGCAGGCGCCCGACCATCCGGTGAAGCGCTGACCGGCCGCCGGCGTGGCGGTGAGCGCGACGGTCGAACCGCGGACCACCTGGGACGAGCAGGTCGCCGAGCAGGTGATGCTCGGACCCTGGACGCTGCCGTTCCCCTGCACCGTGATGGACAGGTCGTGCAGGCGCGGGAAGAACGCGAGGTTCGTGGTGCTCGTGCCGGTGATCGTGAAGAGCCCACCGGCCCACAGCCCCTCGTCGGTGACCCTGACCTCGCGGAGACCGCCGCTCATCGTGAGCGCCGGTTGCCAGGCCGTGGCCAGGCCGTCGGCGACGCCGATCGCGGCGAGACCGCTGCGCGACTGCCCACCGGCGGCGGTGAACGTTCCGCCCGCGTAGAGGGTCGACCCCTCGGCATCGAGGGAGTACACGGTGTTGTTCGTATCCGGGTCCCACGAGGTCGCGAGCCCGGTGGAGAGGTCAAGGGCGGCGCTGCGATTTCGCGCCTGCCCGCCGATGGTCGTGAAGATGCCCCCCGCGTGCAGCACGCCCGCACCGAGCACGATGTCGTTGATCCCGCTGCTGGCGTTCGGGTCCCACGCGGTCGCGAGTCCGGTGACCGGGTCGAGCGCGGCGATCCGGTTGCGGGCCTGGCCGCCGATCGTGGTGAAGTTCCCCGCCGCGTACAGCACACCGCCCTCCAGGACGATCCGGTTGCCCGTGTTGTTTGCGTTCGGGTTCCACGCGGTCGCCAGCCCCGTCGAGACGTCGAGCGCGGCGATCCGATTGCGCGCCTGCCCGCCGACGGTGGTGAACAGCCCGCCCACGTAGACCGTCGATCCGGACACCAGGATCTCGTACACGATGTTGCTGGCGTTGGGGTTCCAGCTCGTGACGACCCCTGTCGTGTTGTCGATCGCCGCGATGTAGTTGCGCGAGACCCCGCCGATCTGCGTGAAGTCACCGCCGACGTAGGTCACGCCGTCACCGGGGGCGACCACGCGAATAGCGCCATTGGCCGACGGCGTGATCGTGCTCGGTGTCTCGCTGAACGCAGCCTGCGCAGGGCTTGCGCCGAGGATGAGGAGCGCGAGAACGAGCAGGCAGAGACGTGTGAAGGCAGGCACCGCCCTGTACTCGACAAGGCGTTCAACGCCTTGATCGAGGGTCTAGCCGAGTCGTTTGTCGATGGCGCGCAGCACGGACACGCGGTTGGCGTGCTGCACCTCGTGGGCGCGGACGGCGCGCAGCTGCGCGTCGGAGAGTCCGTCGAGCTGCTGGGTGACCTGCGCGGCAGTGAGATTCTCGTAGTCGGCGATCGCCAGGCCGCGGGTCACGCGGGCGCGCGCGGACCCCACGAGGTCCTGCACCCCGCCGCCCACCCCACTGAGCAGCCTGGCCGCGAGCTCCTCCGCGTCACGCCGCTGGATGCGCCCGCGCCGCACGGCATCGTCGAGTGCTTCCTGCAGGCGGTCGAACGGCACGGCGACACCCTTGGTGACGGCGTCCTTGAGGGTCCCGACGGGCGAACCGTCGTCCTCGCCCCCGGAGACCGGGGCATTGCGCGGCTGGGTCACGTCGCGGACCTTACCCCGCAGCCGGGATCAGCCACTCCAGCAGCGCCTTCTGGGCGTGCCGGCGGTTCTCGGCCTGGTCCCAGATCCGCTGGCGCTCGCCGTAGAGGACCTCGGAGGTGATCTCCTCGCCGGGGTGCGCGGGCAGGCAGTGCAGCGCGATGGCGCCGGGCGCCGCCTTGGCGAGCAGTGCGTCGTCGATCCGGTAGGGCTCGAGGTCGCGGCGCCGCTCGTCGGCGGTGTCCTCGTCGCCCATCGACACCCACACGTCGGCGTAGACCGCGTTCGCCCCGGCGACGGCCTCGGCCGGGTCGTCGGTCAGGACCGCGCCGGGCGCGTCGGTCAGCGTGTAGCCCTCGGGCGAGGCGACGGCGACCTCGACGCCGGCGATCTGGCCCACGAGCGCGAGCGACCGCGCGACGTTGTTGCCGTCGCCGACGTAGGCGAGCTTCAGCCCGTCGAGCTGCCCGAACTCCTCCTTGAGCGTGAGGAGGTCGGCCACCGCCTGGCACGGATGGTGACCGGCGGTGAGCATGTTGAAGACGGGGATCGACGCGTGCTCGGCGAGCTCCTCGAGCAGCGCGTCGGGGCCGGTGCGGACCCCGACGGCCGCGACGTGCCGCGACAGGACCAGCGCGGTGTCCTTGACCGACTCGCCGCGCGAGAGCTGCATCTCGTCGGGGCGCAGCAGCATCGGGTGGCCGCCCAGCTCAGCGATCCCGGCCTCGAAGCTCAGCCGGGTGCGCGTCGACGGCTTCTGGAAGATGAGCGCCACCGAGCGGCCTTCGAGCGCGCGGGAGGACAGCGGCGCGGCCTTCAGGGCGGTGGCGCGGTCGAGCACCTCGGCGAGGTCGTGCGGCGAGAGCTCCAGGCCGGTGAGCAGGTGGCGGGTCAAGCGCGAGAGGATAGAGCCCGCGTGCGCGTCCTTACCTGGAACCTCTACCACGGCCGCGCCGACCCACCGGCCGGCCGCGACCTGCTGCCGGAGTTCAGCGCGACGCTCGCGAGCTGGGAGTGGGACGTCGCGCTGCTGCAGGAGGTCCCGCCGTGGTGGCCGGTGCCCTTGGCCCAGGCTTCCGGCGCCAGCGCGCGCATGGCGCTGACATCGCGCAACGAACTGCTGCCGCTGCGCCGGTGGATCGCCGAGCGCTGGCCCGACCTCATCAAGTCCGGAGGCGGCGGGTGCAACGCGATCCTCGTCCGCGGGCACCGCATCACCGACCACCGCCGTGCGCGCCTGCGGTGGCGCCCTGAGCGGCGTGTCGTCCACGGCGTCCGCCTGGACGACGGGACGTGGATGGCGAACGTCCACGCGCAGGTGCGGCCGCACAGCGAGACGCGGAAGGACCTCGCACGCGCCGGCGCGGCCGTGATCGACTGGGCGGACGGGGCGCCCGCGATCCTCGGCGGCGACCTGAACATCCCGCACGCCGAGGTGCCCGGCTTCACGCATCTGGACGGCCGCGGGGTCGACCACGTCGTCGGTCGCGGGTTCGCCGCCGTCGGGCGGCGGGTGATCCCCGACCGCGGGACGCTGTCGGATCACCCGCCGGTGCTGGTCACGGTCCGCCGCGCGGACTAGCGTTCGCGCCATGCTGCGCCGAGCGCTCCTGCCGACCCTCGCCTGCGCGGCCGTGCTCATCGCCGGCTGCGGCGGAGACGACGAGGACACCTCGACGGGCGCCGCGCCCACCGCGACCACCACCGCGACCGACCCGACCGGCCGAGGCGGCCCGGGCGTCACCGTCGGCATGAAGGACTTCGCGTTCGACCCGCAGGAGATCACCATCGCCGTCGGCGAAGAGGTCACCTGGCGCAACGACGACACGGCCGAGCACAACGTGGTCGGCCGCGGGGTCGAGGACCCGGCGACGTCCGACAACCTCGGACTCGGGCAGACCTACACGTGGCGGGCGCTGCAGGCCGGCACGATGGACTACGTGTGCACCATCCACCCGAACATGTCCGGGCAGGTCGTCGTCGAGAAGTAGGCGGCGCGCCACCCCCGGGGGTGACGCGCCACCGCCGACCGGTCGCTACGGCAGCGAGCCGCAGTTCGACGCGATGGTGTTCCTCAGCCCGGCGTGGATGATGGCCCCGAGGTACGGGTTCTCGGACAGGCCCGGTTCGAGGTTGTGCTGGTACAGCGACGCCGGCTGCGCGAGCGTGTAGTGCGTCAGCTTCTGCGAGGCGCAGAGCGTGTTCGCCATCTGCCGCGCCTGCGCCGGCGGGACCAGCCCGTCACCCGCGCCGTGCCAGAGGTAGAGCTTCGGGTCATCGGGGGTCACGTGGGCGACCGGGCTCGACCGCTGGAGCGTCGTCTCACTGCACGGGCGCCAGCTCGCCAGCGCGGGGCGCCAGCAGCCGAACACGCGCGGCACCAGGCCCCACGGGTCCGTGTACGTGCGGATGTCGTAGATGCCTGACACGGGCATCCCGAACTGGATCGAGGAGTTGCCCGATGGCAGCGCGGCGAGCCCCGCGTCGTAGGTCCGCGCCCAGGAGAGCGTCGGCTCGTACAGCGCCTCGCCACCCGTCAGCGCCGCCAGCGCGGCCAGATGGCCGCCGGCCGAGCCGCCCGTGATGACGACCTTCGAGGGGTCGAAGTTGTACGTCGACGCGCGGGTGCGCAGCCACTTGATCGCGTACTTGATCTCCCGTACCTGCCGGACGACGTTGTCCGCGGTGCCGCCGAGCGTCGGGGGCGGCTCGGTCGCCGGCGTGTACTGGACGGACGCGATCGTGAAGCCCTGAGGCAGCAGGTTGGCCATCCACGCCGCGGTGTGGCCGCCGCCGTCGCAGCGGATCTGCCAGTTCTCGCCGCCCCATCCGCCGCCGTGGAGGTAGAGCACCAGCGGGCCGCGCGTCGCGGCGGTCGACCGGTAGACGTCGAGCCTCTTCGTG
The DNA here is from genome assembly GCA_016463765.1 of Solirubrobacteraceae bacterium. GTDB lineage: Bacteria > Actinomycetota > Thermoleophilia > Solirubrobacterales > Solirubrobacteraceae > Svornostia. The sequence goes on from JAEMQS010000035.1 coordinate 14,873, forward strand.
CCGAGGTACGACGGGGTGGAATGCGGATACGGCGCGACCGCGTTACGGAACGCGTTGCCGGCGCTGTCGCACTGCGCCTCGGTCAGCGCGTGCGCGGGTGGTGCTGCTGCGACCGCGGTGATCGCCGCGGCCACGCAGGCCAGGGCGATGCGACGTGGGGACATGGTGCCTCCTCGGGTGGGGAGGCGCGATCCTCTCCGCTCGCCCGGAGAGAAAGCAAGTCATCATGTCTCACCGCCTGAGGCCGAACCCCCGCAACAGCAGCATCGCCCGCTCGCCCGCCGACCCGGGCTTCGGGATCACCCCGAGCTGCACCGCCGCGTCGTACAGGTCGAAGAACGCGCGGATGCGCCAGAGCTTCTCGCGGTCCTCGGTGAGCTCGCAGTAGAAGACGCCGTGGACGACGACGAACCGGTCGGTCGGCGGGAGCTCCGGGAGCTCGCCGCGATGGTGGGCGAGCAGCTTGACCGGGAGGGCGGCGAACCGGTCGTCGTGCAGGCGGGCGCCGGCCGCCTCCATGCGCGCATCCGGGAACGCGGTCCACAGCCGCTCGATGTGGTCACCGAGTGCGCCGACGGACTCCAGCGGGCGCGCGCAGAGCGGGTCCTCGTAGTGGACGTCCAGCGCGCAGACCGCGGCGAAGGCCGCGGGGTCCCGGCCGGAGAACGCGTCCTGCAGGCCGTCGGCGAGGGCGTCGACACTCACGACGCCAGGTCCGCCAGGCCGCTCGTCGGGCTCGACGCCCGCGCGTAGGTCCGCTGCTCGATCCGGCCCGCGCCGCGCGCCAGGTGCCCGGCCTCGACGGCGAGCTTCATCGCCCGCGCCATCGCGACCGGGTCGGCGGCGCGCGAGACCGCGTTGGCGAGCAGCACCGCGTCGCACCCGAGCTCGAGCGCCTTCGCGGCGTCCGAGGCCGTGCCGATGCCCGCGTCGAGGATCACCGGGACCTGCGCCTTCTCGACGATGAGCTCGATGTTCACCGGATTGACGATGCCGCGCCCCGAGCCGATCGGCGACCCCAGCGGCATGACCGCCGCGCAGCCGACGTCCTCCAGCCGGCGGGCGAGGACCGGGTCGTCGTTCGTGTAGGGCAGCACGGTGAAGCCGTCGGCGACCAGCTGCTCCGCGGCGACAAGGAGTTCAGGCGCGTCGGGCAGGAGCGAGTGCTCGTCGCCGATGACCTCGAGCTTGATCCAGTCGGTCTCCAGCGCTTCGCGCGCGAGCTGCGCGGTGCGGACCGCATCACGCGCGGTGAAACACCCTGCGGTGTTCGGGAGGATCGCGACGCCGGCGCGGTCGATGACGTCCACGAGCGACCCGGACGCCTCGGCGTCGACGCGCCGCATCGCGACGGTGACCAGCTCCGTGCCCGACGCCGCGATGGCCTCGGCCAGCGTCTCCATGCGCGTGAAGCCGCCGGTCCCGAGCAGGAGCCGGGACGAGAACTCGCGGTCGCCGATGCGCAGCATGTCGCTCATCCTCCCTGGATCGCGGTCAGAACCTCGACCCGGTCGCCTGCGCGCAGCTCGTGCGCCTCCCATGCGGCGCGCGGCACGACCTCGGCGCCGACCGCCACCGCGATGCCGCGGCGGCGCGGTTCGACCCCCAGCGCGTCGAGCAGCGCGGCCACCGTGGCGGGGGCCGGCAGCTCGCGCGGCTCGCCGTTGACGGAGATCATGCGGTCGCCCCTTCGCGCACTCCGGCCAGCACGTCTGCGACCAGCTCACCGGTGATCGATGCGAGCAGGATCCCGTTGCGGTGGTGCCCGGTCGCCCAGACGAGGCCGTCGATGACGGGGCTACGACCGAGGATCGGCGTGTTGTCGGGCACGCCGGGACGGAACCCGGCGGCGGTCTCCTCGATGACGAGCTCGTCGATGCCGGGCACGAGATCGATCGCGTCACGCAGCAGCTCGTAGATCCCACCGGCGGTGACGGTGGTGTCGAACCCGCGCTCCTCCATCGTCGCGCCGAGGACGTAGCGGCCGTCCCCCCGGGGGACGAGGTAGCCGCCCTCGAAGCGCAGGACGCGGTCGAGCAGGCCGGGCCCGTCGGGGTCGCGCAGGCGCATGATCTGGCCCTTGACCGGGCGGACGGGGACGCGCGCGGCGGGAGGGAGGCCGAGGGCTTCGCCCGACCAGGCGCCGGCGGCGACGACGACCTGCTCGGCGTCGATGGCCGTGCCGTCGGCGAGCTCGATCCCGGTCGCGCGGGTGCCGTCGCATGTCAGGCGCGCGACGTCGGCGTCGGCGCGGATCTCGGCGCCCGCGGCGAGCGCGGCGGCCTTCAGTGCGGTGTGCAGGCGGCGCGGGTCGGCCGCGTGGTCGTCGGCGACGTGGAGCGCGGCGCGCACGTGGGGCGCCAGCGCGGGTTCGAGCTTGCGCGCGGCGCTGGGCAGGAGCCGGTCGGCCTGCAGTCCGAGCGACGCGCGCAGCGCCTGCTCGCGTTCGAGCGCGGCCGCTTCGTCCGCGCCGCGCGCGACGAGGAGCGTGCCGCACGTGCGGTAGCCCACGTCGTCGCCCAGCTCGGCCGAGAACGCGGGCCACGCCGCAGCCGCGCGCAGGCCGAGGTCGAGCAGCGCGCGCTCGCCGACGTCGGCCTCGCTGACCGGCGCGAGCATGCCGGCGGCGACCGGGCTCGCCGCGCCGTCCGCCTGCCCGCTGGCCGCGCGCTCGAGGACGAGCACGTCCATCCCGCGCTGCGCGGCGCGCCAGGCGACGCCCAGGCCGACGACACCCGCACCGATGACGGCGACCTCGCGACGGCGGTTGGTGGTCATGGAGCGACTCCTCGCTTCGGCGGCATGATCCGCATCAGCTGCTGACGGTCGGCGCTGCGTCCCGCGCCCTCTCAGCCCTGGCCTGCCGGGCTCCCGTATCTGCTCACAGGCTAGTACCGCGGCGGGGGCGCGCGCATCGGGTCGAGTTTGGGTCGATATGCGACCCAAACTCGACCGGATGCGCGGCCTGCCAGACTGGCCCCGTGACCCGCGACGAGCGCCTGGCGCACCTGCACGCCGCCCGCCTCTACCTCGTGACCGACCCCGAGCCCGGCGGCCGCCCCCTCGAGGGCGTCCTGACCGCCGCGCTGGCCGGAGGCGTCGACATCGTCCAGCTCCGCGCCAAGGACGCGGGCGACGGGGAGATCCTCGCCGCCGCCGCGGTGGCCCGCCGCCTGTGCGACGGGGCCGGCGCGCTGCTCATCGTCAACGACCGGCCCGACCTCGTCGCGCCCGCCCACGCCGACGGCGTGCACATCGGCCAGGAGGACGGCACCGTCGCCGACGCGCGCGCCCAGGCCGGTGACGACGTCATCGTCGGCCGCTCGACCCACGCCCCCGCGCAGCTCGCCGCCGCGCACGACGAGGGCGCCGACTACGCCGCCGTCGGGCCGGTCCACGCGACCCCGACGAAGCCCGGCCGCGCGCCTGTCGGCGTCGAGTACGTCCACCATGCCGCTGCCCATGCGCAGCTGCCGTGGTTCGCGATCGGGGGGCTCGCCCCGGAGAACCTCGGCGAGGTCGTCGCCGCAGGCGCGCAGCGCATCGTCGTCGTGCGCGCGATCACCGAAGCCGCCGATCCGCGCGCGGCCGCCGCGGCCCTGCGCGGTGTCCTCGACGCGGGTGCCACCCCGGCGGGAGCGCTCCGTGGCTGAGCGCGAGAAGCCCGCCGGCTACGCGCGCAGCGAGGCGAAGAACGCCGAGGTCCGCGCGACGCTCGAGCCGCTCGGCCCGGACGAGCGCCCGGCGCCGTTGCTCGTCGCGATCGGCGTGGCCGTGGTCCTCGCGGTCGCGAACCTCGTCGGCACGCTCGTCAGCGGGGACGTCCCCCTCGGCGGCACGCTGATCTTCGTCGTCGTCATGGCCATAGCGGCCTACGGGCTCTGGCACCGGCGCGCCTGGGCCGTCCTGGGCTTCCTCGCGCTGCTCGGCATCATCGTGGCCTTCGCGACCCTGTCGCTGCTCGTGGCGAGCAACCTCGCGGCGGTCGCGCTGTGCATCGTCGTGGCCGGCGGCGCAGGCACGCTCTTCTGGAAGCTCATCCGCGTGCTCGGCCGCATCCAGGCCCCTGCCCGCGAGACCTACTAGGGTCATTTCCATGCCCGAATCTGCCTACGACCTCATCGTCATCGGCTCCGGTCCCGGTGGGTACGTCGCCGCGATCCGCGGGGCCCAGCTCGGCCTCAAGACGGCGGTCGTGGAGAAGGACGTCATCGGTGGTCGCTGCCTGAACGTCGCGTGCATCCCGGCGAAGGCCGTCCTGCGCACCGCCGACGTGCTCAGCGAGGTGCGTGAGGCGGGCGAGTTCGGCATCACGGTCGGCGAGCCGACCGTCGACTTCGGTGCGGTCAACGAGCGGCGCCTGAAGGTCATCAAGACCCTGACGGGCGGCGTGGCCGGTCTGTTCAAGAAGAACAGCATCGACTACATCGAGGGCTTCGGGTCGCTGACGCCCGAGGGCAACGTGAAGATCGGCGGCAGCTTCGACGGCACCGAGATCCAGGCGGGCAAGGTCATCCTCGCCACCGGCTCGGTCGGGCGCCCGGTCCCCGGCACGCAGTTCGGCGGGAACGTCATCGGCACCGAGCAGGCCTGGCAGCTCCAGGAGATCCCGTCAAAGCTCGTCGTCCTCGGCGCGGGCGCGTCGGGCAGCGAGATCGCCTCGGCCTACGCGCGCCTGGGCAGCGAGGTCCACCTCTTCGAGGGCCTCGACCGCGTCCTGCCGAGCGAGGACGCCGACATCTCCAAGCTCGCCGAGCGCGGCTTCAAGAAGCAGGGCATCAAGGTCCACACGTCGACGTTCGTGGAGAACGTCCAGACGACCGACAGCGGCGTGACGTTCTCCTTCGGCGGGGAGACCGGCGACGCGGACTACCTGGTCATCGCGACCGGCCGCGGGCCCGATGTCGAGGGCCTCGGCCTGGACGAGGCGGGCATCAAGCTCACCGAGAACGGCCTCATCGAGGTCGACGGCGCGCTGCGCACGAACGTCCCGAACGTCTACGCCATCGGCGATCTCGTCCCCGGCCCGGCGCTCGCCCACAAGGCCAGCGACGAGGGGATCATCGCCGCGGAGGACGCCGCCGGGAAGGAGACGCACCCGATCGTCTACGTCGACGTCCCGCGCGCGACCTTCTGCACGCCGAACGTCGCGAGCTTCGGCCTGACCGAGCAGCAGGCCAAGGACGCCGGCCACGACGTCGTCGTCGGCAAGGTCCAGTACGGCGCGGTCGGCGCGGGCACGGTCTACGGCGACCGCACGGGCCTGGTGAAGGTCGTCGGCGAGACGAAGTACGGCGAGATCCTCGGCGGCCACATCATCGGCGCGAAGTCCACGGAGCTCATCCAGGAGCTCGTGAACGTGCGGTCGCTCGAGGGCGGGTTCGCCGAGGTGGCCCGGATGGTCCACGGCCACCCGACGCTCTCCGAGGCCGTCATGGAGGCCGCGCGCGCGGCCGACGGATGGCTCATCCACGGCTAGAGGTCGTCCAGGCCGAGCCGAAGCCTGACGACGGCCCGGCCTTCTACCTCGACTACGCGGCGCCCGAGGCCTACCTCGTCGCCGAGCGGATCCTGTCGCTCATGCCGGTCCCGTGTGAGTGGAAGCCCGTGCGGGCCGGCGCGCTGCCCGACGGACTGCCGGAGGTCGACCGCGAGGCCATCGAGGCAACCGCGGCGGCTCGCGGGCTCCAGCCCGTGCGCTGGCCGGACCCGCTCCCGTTCGACAGCGACGTCGCGCTTCGGGCGGCGGCGTATGCGCGGGCGGGCGGGAAGACCGTGTCGTTCAGCCTCGCGGCGTTTCGCCAGGCCTACGCAGGTGGGCGGGCCCTGACCCAAGACACCGTGCTCCTCGCGGGCGCGGCCTGCGAGATCCACCCGCGGGCACTGCTGAAGGGGCTCGAGCTGCGCAGCACCCATAACGACCTCGACGCGATGACGGCGGAGGCGGTCGCGCGCGGAGTGCGCACCGTGCCTGCCGTATGGACGGGCGCGCAGGTGCTCCACGGTGACGGGGCGCTGGAAGCGGCCGCGCACGCCCTGACACCCTGAATCCGCATTCAGGAAACGTCGACCGGGGCACCACCGCCCGGGAATGGGGCAAGATGCCTCAGACCCGAGGAGAGGGTGCACGTGGCCGAGACCAGCATGACCGCACTGACCGCCGTCCTCGCGACGACCGTGGCGGTGCAGTATCTCCTGATTGGACTGTACATCGTGCCCCGTCTCGCGCGGCTGAGCAGTGAGCAGCCCGGGCGCCTCATCACCGCCGCGATGGTGGGCGCCGGCGCGTTCTTCGTGGGCTGCGCCATCACCCATCTGGGCATCGCGGCGCACGCGATCCAGGAGGGCACCGATGACGTCTCCACCCACGCGCTCATCCATGTGCTCCCCCACGTGGCCCAGGTCGTCGGCGGCGCGACGTTCATCCTCATCGCCGCCCGGCATCTGGACATCCGCTTCGCGCCGAAGGACGTCGCCGCGCAGCTCCGCGAGGTCGAGGCGCGGTTCCGCACCGCGTTCGACCAGGCGCCCATCGGGATGGCCCTGGTCTCGCTGTCGCCCAACAGCTTCGGCCGCTTCCTCCAGGTCAACCCGGCGCTGTGCGCCATGCTCGGCTACGACGAGGCCGACCTGCGCACGCGCACCTACCGGGAGATCACGCACCCGGCTGACGTCTCACCCTCCGAGGAGCAGGTCACGGCGATGGTCGACGGGGTCACGGCCGGCGGGGAGATCGAGAAGCGCTACCGCCATCGGGACGGGCACGACGTCTGGGTCAACGTGCAGGCGTCCGCCGTCCGCGATGCGCGGGGGCACGCGCTCTACAGCGTCTCGCAGATCCGCGACATCACCGAGGAACGTCAGTACCAGCAGCGCCTGCGCCACCTCGCCGACCACGACCCGCTGACCGGGCTGTTCAACCGCCGCCGGTTCGCCGAGGAGCTCGCCCGGCTCGTGGCGTTCTCGCGGCGCTACGGCGAGCCGGCCGCGCTGCTGAGCGTGGACCTCGACCGGTTCAAGTACGTCAACGACACCTACGGCCACGCCGTCGGTGACGAACTGCTCGTGCAGCTCGCCGCGGCGCTGCAGTGCCGTCTGCGGGAGACCGACATCATCGGGCGTCTCGGCGGTGACGAGTTCGGCGTGCTGCTGCCGCGCACCACTACCGAGGAGGCCCAGCGCACGGCTTCGGGACTCCTGCACGAGGTCCGCAGCAACACCTCGGTGCGCGCCGGGGAACGGGTCGTCCGCCTCACGGTGTCCGTGGGGATCACGGCGATCGACGCCGCGGAGTCGACGAGCGCCGAGGAGATCCTCGTCAACGCCGACCTGGCGATGTACGAGGCCAAGGAGCAGGGCCGCGACCGTCACGCGACCGTCCTGCCCGGCGGCCAGTCAGGGGTGCTCCGCGAACGCCAGACGTGGTCGGAGCACATCCGCGAGGCGCTGGAGCGCAACCGGTTCCAGCTGTGGGAGCAGCCGATCCTCGACCTGCGCACGGGGGAGCGGAGCCGGTCCGAGGTGCTCCTGCGCATGGAGGACCCCGACGGCGGGGCCCCGATCCCGCCGGGTTCGTTCCTCTCGATCGCCGAGCGGTTCGGACAGATCACCGCCGTGGACCGGTGGGTGATCGGGGAGACGATCGCCGTGCTCGCCGACCGCGAGCGGCGCGGGGTCGCGCAGGCCATCGAGGTCAACCTCTCCGGGCGGTCGATCACCGACGAGGCGCTCATCGAGTTCATCGCGTCGGAGATCGGGAACGCCGGGGTGGACCCCACGCGCCTGGTCTTCGAGATCACCGAGACCGCCGCGATCGGGAACATCGACCGCGCCCGCGGCTTCGCGCGCAGGCTCGCCGACCTGGGCTGCCAGTTCGCGCTCGACGACTTCGGCTCAGGCTTCGGCTCGTTCTACTACCTCAAGCACATGCCGTTCGACTGCGTGAAGATCGACGGTGACTTCATCAAGGACCTGCCCGTCTCGCAGACCGACCGCCTGACCGTGCGGGCCATCGTGGACATCGCGCAGGGGCTGGGCAAGACGACGATCGCCGAGTGCGTCCAGGACGAGGCGACGATCGATCTCCTGCGCGAGGTCGGCGTCGACTACGCGCAGGGCTTCCACGTGGGTCATCCCACGGAGCTGGTCCGGTAGGTCAGCCGCGCTTCGGCGCGGTGCGCGCCAGGTGGTGGACGAGCAGGTCCACCACCGGTCCGTACGTCGCGGCGAGCGCGGGCTCCAGCGGGGCGGGCGCATGGAGGTCGACGCCGACGACGGACGTGCCATCGGCACGCGGGCGCACGCGGTGCACCATGAAGATGGGGCCGACCTTCCACGTCCACGAGCGGCCCTCGTCCTTGTTCGTCACCTCGACGGGGACGGGCACGACGCCCATGAGCTTGGCCGCGCCCTTGCGGCCGGGCTCGACCTCGTCGTCGCCCAGACCGGATGCGCCGCGCACGTGCGGCGCCCATTCGTGCCAGCGGCTGGGGCGCGCCAGAAGCGGCCAGACCTGCTCGGCGGGGGCGGAGGATTCGGCCTCGTAACTCAGCATCGTGGCCAGCGTATCGACCCGAAACCGAGGCACCTTGACCGATGGGGGACCAGCTGCTGGACGGGTGGACGAGGCCCCGAGCGGCGTCCACGAGCCGCCGCGACCGGTACGCTCGGCGCACGCATGGCCGACCCGGCGCAGCCCCGCTCCCTCCCTGATCCGGTCGCGGCCCGCGAGTGGCTGCAGACAATGATCCTCATCCGGCGGTTCGAGGAGCGCGCCGGCGAGATGTACGCCAAGGCGAAGGTCGGCGGCTTCCTGCACCTCGCCATCGGCGAGGAGGCCGCCATCGTCGGGTGCGCCCGCGCGCTGCGCGAGGACGACTACCTCATCTCGACCTACCGCTCCCACGGGCACACCATCGCCCGCGGATCCGACCCCAACGCGGTCATGGCCGAGCTCTTTGGGCGCGAGGGCGGGCTGTGCCGCGGGCGCGGCGGATCGATGCACATGTTCGACCTCGAGCACCGCTTCATGGGCGGCTACGGGATCGTGGGCGGCAACCTGCCGATCGCCGCCGGGTTCGGGCTGGCCTCCGACTATCTCGGCACCCAGGACGCCACCCTCTGCACGTTCGGCGACGGCGCGATCAACCAGGGCACGTTCGGCGAGACGATGAACCTCGCGGCGCTGTGGAAGCTGCCGGTCGTCTTCCTCGTGACGAACAACCAGTTCGGCATGGGCACCGCGCTGGAGCGCCACTCCGCGAACACCGACCTCCAGGAGCGCGGCCAGTCGTTCGGTGTGCCCGGCATGCGCTGCGACGGCATGGACGTCGTCGACACCTACGAGGTGTGCAAAGAGGCGCTGGCGATCGCGCGCGACGAACGCCAGCCGGTGCTCGTCGAGGCCGTGACGTACCGCTTCCGCGGCCACTCGATGGCCGACCCGGAGGAGTACCGCACGAAGGAGCAGGTCGCGGAGTGGCGCGAACGCGACCCGATCGTGACCTTCGCCGACCGGTTGAAGGCCGAGGGCGTGATCAAGGACGGCGACGACGAGCAGATGGACGCCGACGCCGTGGCGACCGTCGACGCCGCGGTGGCGTTCGCCGACGCGTCGCCGTTCCCGGCGCCCGAGTCGCTGTACGACGACATCTACGTGCTCGGCGACCAGCTCCAGGGCTGGTACTCGGTCGACGAACGCGGCGCGGGCGTGTCACGCGGGGAGCACTTGGGCAAGTGAGCACCACGACGAAGCGCACCCGCGAGGCCCTGAACGACGCGCTGCGCGAGGAGATGCTGCGCGACGAGACCGTCTTCCTCATGGGCGAGGACATCGGGGTCTTCAACGGCGCCTTCAAGGTCACGAACGGCCTGCTGAAGGAGTTCGGCGAGCAGCGCGTGCGCGACACGCCCATCAGCGAGAACACGATCGTAGGCATGGGCGTCGGGGCGGCGATGACCGGTCTGCGCCCGGTCGTCGAGCTCATGACGATCAACTTCTCGCTGCTGGCGATGGATCAGATCGTCAACCACGCCGCGTCGATCCACTACATGTTCGGCGGTCAGGTCAAGGTGCCGCTCGTGGTCCGGATGCCGCAGGGTGCCGGGCACCAGCTCGGGCCGACGCACTCGCACTCCTGGGAGGCGCTGTACCTGCATGCGCCCGGCCTGCTCGTCGCGGTGCCGTCCACCCCGGCCGACGCGAAGGGGCTGCTGAAGAGCGCGATCCGCGACGACAACCCCGTCATCTTCATCGAGCACGAGTACCTCTACGGCCAGCGCGGCGAGGTCCCCGACGACCCGGACTTCACCGTGGACTTCGGCAAGGCCGCAATCCGCCGGGAGGGCACCGACGTGACGATCGTCGGCATCTCGCGGATGGCGGTGACGGCCGCGCGCGCGGCCGAGACGCTGCACAGCGAGCACGGCATCAGCGCCGAGGTCATCGACCCGCGCACCCTGCGCCCGCTGGACCTCGACACGATCCTCGACTCGGTGCGCAAGACCAACCGCTGCGTCATCGTCGAGGAGGGCTGGCCCCACGGCGGGGTCGGCGCGAACCTCGCCGCGCTCATCCAGGAGCAGGCGTTCGACTGGCTCGACGCGCCGATCGGCCGCGTCACCGGCGCGGACGTCCCGATGCCCTACTCCAAGCCGCTCGAGCAGATCGCGTTCCCGCACGAGCCGCAGGTCGTCGAAGCGGTCCGCGCGCTCTTCGGCGAGTGACCGGCCGAATCCACGCGGTCGACGCCCTGCGCGGCGTCGCGCTGTTCGGCATCTGCATGGTCAACGCGTGGTACTACGCCGACCCGCTGGGCATCAGCGGCGCGGCGAGCGCCGTCATCGACACGACCGCCGGCGACGTCACGCGGTTCATCATCGGGCTGCTGTTCGAGGGGAAGTTCTACCCGCTGTTCGCGTTCCTCTTCGGCTACAGCTTCGCGCTCATGGGCGACGCCTCCGAACGGGCGGGCGCCCACCCGGCCACGCGGATGAAGCGGCGCCTGTGGGGCCTGTTCGTCATCGGCCTCGTCCACGGGCTCGTGCTGTGGCCGGGCGACATCCTCACGACCTACGCGATCCTCGGCTTCGTGCTGCTGACCTGGTGGCCGCGCCGGCCGGTCGTCGCCGCGGCGACGCTCATCGGCATCTCGACGCTGATGTGGTTCGTCCTCGGCGCGCTGTGGGACAGCGTCGACCTCGGCGAGGACGCCGCGCTCACGCTCGCCAACTACCAGGGGACACCCGGGACGGTGCTCGCCGAGCACGCCGGGACCTACCTGGGGATCGGGCTGACCGTGCTCATCGGGCAGGGCCCGACCGCGCTGGCGATGATGCTGCTCGGGCTCTACGCGGCCGAGCACGAGCTGCTCTCCGATCCGGCGGCGCACGCGCCGCTGCTGCGCCGCCTGGTGCGGGTCGGCCTACCGATCGGCCTCGCCGGGTCGCTCGTGTACGCCGTGGTCATGCAGACCGACGGCGGCGCGGGCGCCGACGCGCTGGCGTTCGGACTCCTCGCGCTGACCGGCCCGATTCTCACCGGTGCGTACATCGCGCTGCTGCTGCGCTGGTTCGCACGGCCAGGTGCCGGGGCGACGGCGCTGGGCTGGCTCGCGCCCGCCGGGCGGATGGCGCTGACGAACTACGTCGGGCAGTCGCTCGTGCTGGCCGTGGTCTTCACCGCGTACGGGTTCGCGCTCGCGGGCGAGCTGTCCGCCCCCGCGGTGGCCGGCGTCGTGTGCGCGATCTTCCTCGTCGAGGTGCTGCTCAGCCAGTGGTGGCTGCGCCGGTTCGCGTTCGGTCCGCTGGAGTGGCTGCTGCGCGCGTGGACGCGTCGGGAGCGGCCGCCATGGCGCTGGACGGTCACGTAGTAGCGGCGAGCGCCGCGGCGAACGCCGCGACCGTCCCGCTGCCGCCCCACGCGGCGACCATCCGCTCCAGCTCCAGCGGCCCGTCCACCTGCATGCGCCCGGCGGCCATCGCGTCGCCCAGGCTCATCTCGCCGAGCTGCCAGCGCACGAGCGTCTCCGCGGCGGACCGGACGACGATGTCGTCACGGTCGGTCGGCGGCCGGCGGCACACCTCGACGTGCGGCTTCTCCAGCAGGAGCCAGTAGCTCTCCCGCTGGGGCGACGTGACGTCGAAGCGCACGACGGTCCGCTCGTCGGGAAGGGTCGTGCGGTCGAGCTTGCGGCTCAGTCCCCACATGACCTTCGTCGCGTCGAAGTGCTCGGGCGACAGTTCAATCCAGCGCTCGCCCCACGAGCCCAGCGCGGCGCAGACCGGCGCGAGCTCGTACCCGGCCTCGGTCAGGCCGTAGACGACCCGGCCGCTGTCGGACTCCCGGCGCTCGACGACGCCGTGATGCTCGAGGAGCCGCAGCCGCTGCGTGAGCAGCGTGCGCGAGATCCCGGGCGCGCCCTCGCGCAGCTCGGAGAACGTCTCGCAGCCGAGGAGCAGGTTGCGCACGATGAGGGGTGTCCACCGGGTCGCGATGATCTCGGCGGCGCGAGACAGCGGGCAGTAGTCGCGGTAGCCGTCCATGCGCTCCATGGTCACTCCCTCGCGCGCGCAAGGCAAGTCCATCTTGTGGACTGGATCGAAGCGTGATCGACGCGCACGATGCGCAGGTCAACGATCAGGAGGCACCCCGTGTCCACCGCCACCACCACCCCGCCCGCCGTCGTCGCGCTCAAGGACCAGCATCGCGCGACCTGGGCCGACGGCAACTACGCCGCCGTCGCCGAGCACATCATCGAGGCCCCCGCCGCGGCGATCACCGGCGCGGTCGACGTTCGCGGCCGTGACCTGCTCGACGTCGCGACCGGCACCGGCAACCTCGCACTCGCCGCCGCACGCGCCGGCGCCCGCGTCACCGGCCTGGACCTCGTCCCGGAGCTGCTCGACGTCGCTCGTACACGAGCGCGCGCGGACGGACTGGAGATCGCCTGGACCACGGGGGACGCCGAAGCGCTCCCCTATGACAACGGGCAGTTCGACGTCGTCACCTCGGTCTTCGGCGTGCAGTTCGCGCCGCGCGCGGAGATCGTCGCGTCCGAGCTGCGCCGCGTGTGCCGCCCGGACGGCCGCATCGCACTCGTGAACTGGACGGCCGACGGCCTCATCGGCCGGCTCTTCAGCGTCATGGGCCGGTACATGCCGAAGCCGCCGGAGTTCGTCACCCCGCCGCCGCGCTGGGGCGAAGAGGCGTTCCTGCGTGAGCTGTTCGCCGGTGACGAGGTCCAGATCACCCGCGGCGCGAACCCGTTCCGGTTCCCCGACCTCGAGTCGTACATGACGTTCTTCGAGGAGAACTACGGGCCGACGAAGCGCGCCAAGGAGCGCCTGACGGCCGAGGGCCGCTGGGACGACCTGCGCGCAGAACTCGCCGAGCTCTACACCGAGCTGAACCAGGCGACGGACGGGACGCTGCACATCGAGAGCGACTTCTTCCTCGTCTCGGTGACGCCGGCCGGCTGAGCCGGCCCCTGCACGGCGGCGGGGCGGGATGCCGTCCCGCCGCCGCGAGCAACTGGATGTGGCGGCTCCAGGCCGAGAACAGCGACCCGAGGATCGCGCGCACGACGGCGACTACGCGCTCGGCGCGCATGTCCCCGCCTCGGCGTCTCCGCGCAGCCGGGCGTCCAGCCACCGCACGGTTCCCGGAATGGCCACGAGGAAGCCGAGCGCGTGCTCGGTCCCCCGCAGCGGCCGCCAGCGCACGGTTGCGCCGAGCGCGCAGTAGCGGTCCTTCGCCTCCTCGGCCTGCTTGAACGGCAGGCCCTGGTCGGCGCGCGAGTGGTAGAGGTACAGCGGCATCGGCGGGCGGCGTTGCGCGGCCCGGTTCTCGGCGAAGCGCCGCTGCCAGACGGGGTCGGTCAGCGGACTGCGGACCGTGAGGCTCGACAGCCGGCTGAACGCCCGGCGGCTGGTGACGATGTCGAGCAGGCAGTCGCGACGCACCTCCTCGAGCGCGGCGCGGCCCCGGGGCGTGAGCATCCCGTCGAGTTCGATCTCGGGGTACGCGGCCTCGTAGGACACGGCCACCGCGCTGAAGAGCTGCGAGAACCAGCCGCCGTCGAGGAAGCGGGCGATCGCGTTGAAGTCCGCCGGCAGCCCGCCGGCCGCCACGCCCGCGAGCGGCACGTCCGGCGCGTAGGACGGCTGCAGCTCGGCCGTGAACATCGCGGCGTGCCCTCCCTGGGAGTAGCCCGACACCGCCGCGCGTGCGCCCGGGTCGATCCCCGTGTCCGGGAGCCGGCGCGCCGCGCGCATGACGTCGAGCACCGCGTGGGCCTCCGAGGCGCCGACGACGTAGCGGTGATCCCCGGGCGTCCCGAGTCCCTCGTAGTCGGTGACCGCGAGCGCGTACCCGCGCTGGAGGAGCGGCAGCATGAGCGGGGTCTCCGACGACGCGCTGGTCGGCAGCGTCCGCGACGGCGCGCAGCGGTCGTCCATGCCGGGGAACCCCGGCGCGATCCCGATCAACGGCGCTCCGGGCCGCAGCCGCCGGGGCGTGATGACCACGCCGGACACGGCGGTCGGCTCACCGGTGGCGGTCGTCGACCGGTAGAGGACCCGCCACGCGCGGGCACCGGGGAGAGACGCCATCCGCAACGGTTCAGTGCGGATGACGTCCCCCGGTGCTCCTGAGGGGAGCGGATCAGGCGGGACATAGAAGGCGCTGTCGGCCGCGTTCGCGGGCACGATGGGGGTACAAGCCGCTGCCACCAGCGCAACGACGATTCGGCCTCGAGCCGTGGCCATCCAGCGCATCCGTTCCCTTCCTCCGTAACAAGCGCCGCCCGGGACTTGGGGAAGGGCGACACTCAGATGACGGACGTTATCCCAAGAACGGCCGAAATGCGAGAATGCGGTTCAGGCAGTCTCAACCGGAGAGGCGGCCGGCGCCGCGGAACACCCAGATGAGCGCGTCCTCCACGACCTCGATGGGGACGCCCTCCGGGTCAGCGAGGTGGTGGATGGCCAGGCCGTGGGCCATGGCGTACGCCGCCATCGCGACCTCCTCGCCGGGCGCGGCGTCGTCTCTCGTCGCGGGTGTCATCGCGGCGAGCATCGCCAGGCCGGCTCGCGTCTGCGCCATCCGCTCGGCGAAGCGCTTGCGCAGCTCGGGGTCCCGGCGCGAGTAGCTCCAGAACTCGAGGATCAGCACGACCGCCTCCGGGTGCTCGTGCACAACGTCGATCCACAGGCGCGCAACCTGGCGCAGCCGGCCTTCGTCGGTGTCCTCCAGGTTGATCGCCTCGCGCCGGCGCTCCGCCTCCCCGCCCATGGCGCGCTCCATCAGCGCGAGGAACAGCTCTTCCTTGCCGGAGAAGTTCGAGTAGACGGCGCCCGTGGTGAAGCCCGCCTCCTTGGCGATCTCGGGGACGGACACGGCGTCGTAGCCACGGGCGGCGAAACAGGTCTCGGCGGCGTCGAGCAGCGCGGCACGGGTCTCCTGCTGGCGCTGCTGGCGCTTGGTCATCTCGGGCATGCGCTGCCGACCCTACCGGCGCGTCAGGCCGAATAGCAGCACCCGCGGACGTGCCCGCACCGTCCGTCCACCCGCTCAAGAATTCCTCCACGCGGTCGATGCAGGGGGTGCATGTCGGTCATTCGTCCACTCTGCGGTCCCATGACTGAAGGCGCCGGGACAATGGATGTCCAGATGCCTGTGCGCACGGATGCCAGCTTCGCCCAAGCCTTCGAGTACGCCCCCGTCGGCATGGCGCTCGTCGACCTCGACGGGACGCTCATGCAGGTCAACCGCGCGTTCTGCGAGCTGCTCGGCCTACCCCGGGAACGCCTGCAGGGCAGGCCGTTCTACGAGCTGGGCTACGACGGCGTGCAGGAGGACCTCGCCAACGCGCTGCGGATGCGCGACGGCGGCCTCGACCGCTTCCAGGCCGAACGGCGGTGGGAGCGCAGCAACGGCATGAGCGGCTGGGTGCTCGTCACCGGCAGCCTGGTCTGCGAGGACGGCGAGCCGCGGTACGCGGTCGCGCAGATTCTCGACATCAGCGAGCGCAAGCTCACCGAGGAGGCGCTGACCGCCAGCGAGCGCCGCTTCCGCACCCTCGCCACGCACTCCCCGCACGGCGTGTTCCTCATGAGCCCGCGCGGGAAGCTGCGGTGGTCCAACGCGGGCATGCAGCAGATCTTCGGGCTCTCGCTGGCCCACCAGCTCGGCGACGGCTGGACCGAGGCCATCCACCCCGACGACCGGGAGTCCATGCTGGCCCGGTCACGCGCGGCGCTGCGCCAGGCCGAGGAGCTCAGCCTCGAGTTCCGGGTGCTGCGCGCCGACGGCACGGTCCGCTGGGTCGACGTCACCACCGGTCCGGTCCGCGACCGCGAGGGCGCCATCACCGCGTGGGTCGGCTCCATGGAGGACGTGACGTCCGAGCGCGAGGCCCGCCAGGCGCTCGCCACCCGCGAGGCCGAGTTCCGGATGCTCGCCGAGCACTCCAGCGACTTCCTCTCCCGCCACGCGCCGGACGGGACGTACCGCTACGCGTCGCCCGCGTGCCAGACGCTGCTCGGCATCGCGCCGAAGGATCTCCTCGACCGGACGCCGTTCGAACTCGTCCACGAGCAGGACTTCTCGCTGCTCGGGGACGCCTTCACCAAGGCCCAGGCGGGCGGGCGCGCGACCGCCTCCTACCGGATGAAGTGCGGTGACGGCGAGCTGCGCTGGTTCGAGTCGACGCTACGCGGTGTCGCCGCCGAGGGGAGTTCGACCCCCACCGAGATCGTCGCCGTCACGCGCGACATCAGCACCCGCAAGGAAGCCGAGCTCGAGCTCACGCGCCTGGCGATGCGCGACGCGCTCACCGGCCTGCCGAACCGCATCCTGTTCAGCGACCGGCTCGACCTGGCGCTGCGCCGGTCGCACCGCCGCAAGCCGGCGTCGATCGCCGTGTACTTCCTCGACCTGGACCGCTTCAAGCTGGTCAACGACTCCCTCGGCCACGCGGTGGGCGACCGGCTCCTCTGCGAGGTCGCCCGGCGCCTGCAGGGCGTGCTGCGCCCCGGTGACACCGTCGCCCGGTTCGGCGGCGACGAGTTCACGATCCTCTGCGAGGACGTCGTCGGCGAACTCGAGGCTGTCGCGATCGCCCAGCGGATCGTCGAGGTCTTCCTGGAGCCGTTCACCCTGGAGGGCGCCGACGAGCTGTTCGTCAACACGAGCGTCGGCATCGCGCTCTCCGGCGGCCGCGACGACAGCGCCGACGGCCTCCTGCGCGACGCCGACGCGGCGATGTACCGCGCCAAGGAGCTCGGCCGCGGGCGGTTCGAGCTGTTCGACGCCGCCATGCGCGCGCACGCCCGGGAGCGGCTGGGCCTGGAGAACGCGCTGCGCCGCGCCGCCGAGCGGGGCGAGCTGCGACTGCACTACCAGCCCATGGCCGCGATCGGCACGGGCGAGATCGTCGCGTTCGAGGCGCTCGCCCGGTGGGAGCACGCGGAGCGCGGGATGCTGTGCCCCGACACCTTCATCCCGCTCGCCGAGGACACCGGCATGATCGTGCCCGTCGGCGCGTGGGTCCTGCGCGAGGCGTGCATCGAAGCCGCCCGGTGGCGGGCCCGCGGGTACGACCAGATCACGGTGTCGGTGAATATCTCGCCGCGCCAGCTCGCCCAGCCCGACATCGTCGGGACGGTGTTCGACGCGCTGCACGAGTCGGGCCTGCCCGGCGACGCGCTGTGGCTGGAGCTGACCGAGACCGCCGTGATGAGCGCCGGTCCGGAGATCAGCGCGCGGCTGACCGAGCTCAAGGCGCTGGGCGTGCGCCTCGCCATCGACGACTTCGGCGCCGGCTACACGTCGCTCTCGCACCTGCGCCGGTTCCCCATCGACGTGCTGAAGCTGGACAAGGCGTTCGTCCAGGGCCTCGGCCGCGAGAAGCGCGACGCGTCGATCGCCGAGGCCGTGATCGGGCTCGCCCACGCCCTCGGGATGACGACCGTCGCCGAGGGCATCGAGACCCCCGAGCAGCTGCAGGCGCTCGCCGAGCTGGGCTGCGACCTCGGCCAGGGCTGGCTCTTCGCCCGCGCGGCGCCGCCGCAGGACGCGGCGGCGCTCATGGGCGAGCGGCTGCTGCCCGCGTAGCGGCTACCAGACCAGACGGATCCGGGCCTCCGCGGGGTTGATGTCGCCGAACGGCAGCGGGTACCGCACCTGATCGGGACGGTCCGGAAGGACGGCGATCGTGACCAACGTCTTGGTCTTCAACAGCCCATCGAGGAGTGAGAGCCGGCCGGCCACCTGGCTGAGCGGCAGGACCCGCGGGGTGGAGGTCGCCGTCTGGGGCGTCGTCCGGCAGCGCTCGCCGCCGATCGTGTCGACGCACATCCGCACCCGGACGCTCGCGTTCGGCTCGGCGGTGGTGACGGTGAACGCCACCTTCGGGTCAGAGACCTTCCCGGTACTGAGCCGCGCGGTGATCCGTTCGACCGACGCGAGTGCCGCCGTGCCGGCGTAGTTCGGCGGGATGGCCGAGCCGGCGTGCGCGACGGACGGGACAGCCGTGGCCACGACGGCGGTGAGCAGAGCTAGACAGATAATCCGCATGACCCGAACGTACGCCGGATCGCCCGGTCCGGCCAGTGAATGCCGTTCAGAGTTCGGCGTGGCGCCCGGGCCCCGGCCGGTACGCTGGTCCTCGTGCCCGACATCGTGATGCCCCGGCTCTCGGATTCCATGGAGGAAGGGACGATCCTCCGCTGGCTGAAGAGCG
Organism: Solirubrobacteraceae bacterium; assembly: GCA_016463765.1. GTDB lineage: Bacteria > Actinomycetota > Thermoleophilia > Solirubrobacterales > Solirubrobacteraceae > Svornostia. Next base: position 33,616 of record JAEMQS010000035.1, read on the forward strand.
CGGGCGACCAGGTCTCACGCGGGGAGGAACTCGCCGAGATCGAGACGGACAAGGCGACGATGACCTACGAGGCCGACGCCGACGGCGTCCTCGAGATTGTCGCTGAGGAGGGCGCGACCCTCCCGATCGGCGACGTCATCGCCCGCCTGGTCGGCGAGGGCGAGGAACCGGGCGGGAACGGTGCCGCGCCGGCAGCGGCTGCGCCCGAGGAGCCCGCCCCTCATGAAGGCCGGGAGGGCGAGACCGGCGGGCACCCCGCGGCGCCCCCGGCGGTGGCCGACCACGAGCCTGCCGACGGCGCCGCCCCGGCGCCGAGCGCGGCACCCGGCAGCGGGGACCGCGAGACGCTCGCCGCGAGCGGACCCGCACCCGCCGCCCCGACCGGTGCGGACGGGGAGCGGATCAAGGTCTCACCCGTCGCGCGGCGCGTGGCCCAGGACCGCGGCGTGGACCTGCGCGGCGTGACGGGCAGCGGCCCGGGTGGCCGGATCGTGCGCGCCGATGTGGAGTCCGCCGAGTCCGCCCCGGCTGCGGCGGCGCCGCGCGCCGCTGCGGCACCGGCCCCGCCGGCGGGCACCGTCTCCGAGCGCGGCACGAACCGCGGCGACGTGACCACCACCGAACCGTCACGCACGCAGCAGGTCATCGCGCGGCGGATGGCGGAGTCGCGGGCGACGATCCCGAGCTTCGAGGTCACCACCGAGGTCGACATGAGCGCCGCGGTCGCGCTGCGCGCGCAGCTGAAGTCGATCGCGGGCGACGCTCCGCCGCCGTCCTACAACGACATGGTCGTCAAGGCCTGCGCGCTGGCGCTGCGCGAGCACCCGCGGGTCAACGGCGCCTACAAGGACGGCGCGTTCGAGTCCTACGGCCGGGTGAACGTCGGCATCGCCGTGGCCGCGTCCGAAGCGCTCGTCGTCCCGGTGATCTTCGACGCCGACGTCAAGGGCCTCGGCCAGATCGGCCGGGACGCGCGGGAGCTTGCGGGCAAGGTCCGCGAGAACACCATCACCCCGCCCGAGCTCTCCGGCGGCACGTTCACCGTCAGCAACCTCGGGATGTACGGGGTCGCGCACTTCACCGCGGTCATCAA
>JAEMQS010000238.1 GCA_016463765.1 Solirubrobacteraceae bacterium
GCGAGCACCGGGACGGACCCGTGCAGCGACCGCGCCAGCGACTTGGCCAGCGAGTCCTCGGCGCCTTCGGGCCCCCACTCCATGACGAGCGCCTCGAGGTGCTCGGCGGCGACGTCGATCTCGCTCGTGACGTGGGGCGCGGCACCGCAGAGCGCGGCGACCTGGAGCGCGGCGACGGTCATGTACGCGACACCGGCACGGGGCTGGAGCCCGCCGGCGACCGGGATGACGGGCACGCCGTCGGCGCGGGCCTGCTTGGCCAGCTCACCGCCGGTCGTGACGGCGATGCGCGGCGCGCCCAGCGCACCGGCCGCCTCGTAACACGCCAGCGTCTCCTCGGTGTTCCCCGAGTACGACGAGCAGAGGACCATGGTGTCCGGGGTCGTCCACGGCGGCAGGCCGTAGCCGCGCGCCGAGAGGATCGGCCGCGAGGCGGTGTCCCCGAGGATCGCGCGGGCCAGCGCGCCGCCGACCGCCGAGCCGCCCATGCCGGCGACGACCACGCCGCCCGGGCAGTCCTGCGGCTCGACCTGCGCCGACTCGACCTTCCACAGCGCGTCCCGGAGATGCTCCGGGATCGCGAGGATGTCCGTCAGCTGATCGGACGCGTCCAGCGCCTCGATCCCGCGGCGGTCCAGCGACTCAGAACTTGAGAGCGCCATCAGGCAGGTTCACCCCCGGGAAGATTCGCGCACCGTTACTCACAACATTGCCCGCGCCGATGGTCACGCCCTCACCGAGGACGGCACCGCCGCTGATCTCGCACCCGTCGCCGATGCGGACACCGGCGCCGATGATGCACTCACGCAACTTGCAGTCCGCGCCGATCTCGGTGCCCTGCAGGACGACGGACCGCTCGATCGACGCGTTGCGCCCGACCTGCACGCCGTCGGCGAGGACCACGAGGCTGCCGACGTGCGCACCGGGCGCGACCTTCACACCGCGCTCGATGACCGCGGGCGGGACGACCCGGCCGAGCGTCTCGGCCTGGTCGGACACCGCGAGAAAGCTCGTGCCCATCCGCTGCTGCACGGCGCTGGCGACGTTCCCCTCGAGGATGTCGAACGTGCCCTGCAGGTAGCGCTGCGGCGTCCCGATGTCCATCCAGTACGCGTCGGCGACGAAGCCGTGCAGGCCGTTGCCGACGAGCCGCGGCCAGACCTCACGCTCGATGGAGACGTTCTGGCCGGCGGGGATGAGGTCGAGCACCGAGCGCTCGAGCACGTACGCGCCCGCCGAGATGAGGTTCGTGTCGATCTGGTCGGGCGACGGCTTCTCCAGGAAGCCCTTGACCGTGTGGTCGTCGTGCAGGCGGACGAGGCCGTACGACGACGGATCGCTGACGGGGACCAGGGCGAGCGTGCCGGTGGCGCCGGACTCCTCGTGCTGGGCGATCTGCGCGGTGAGGTCGATATCCGTCAGCGTGTCGCCGTTGAGCATGAGGAAGCGGTCCTCGAGGAACTGCTCGGCGTACTTCAGCGCGCCGCCCGTGCCCAGCGGCTCGGGCTCCTCGACGAACCGCAGGCGCAGGCCGTAGGCCGACCCGTCGCCGAGCACGTTGCGCACGCTCGTGGCCAGGAACCCGCACGACATGATCACGTCGTCGACGCCGTGGCGCTTGAGCCACTCGAGCATGTACGCGATGAACGGCCGGTCGACCAGCGGGACGACCGGCTTCGGGACGGTGGACGTCAGCGGGCGCAGGCGCGTGCCTTCGCCGCCGACGAGGATCAGAGCCTGCATGACGTCCTCGGGAACCCGATCACCGCGCGAAGGATGCCAGGGTCCCGCGGCCGACGCCTTCGTACTTCAGGCCCGCCCCGGCGACGGCGGCCGCGTCGAGGGCGTTGCGCCCGTCGACGACGAGTGTGCCCGCCATCGTCCCTGCCACCTTGCCCCAGTCCAGCTCGGAGAACTCGCTCCACTCGGTCACCAGCACGACCGCGTCGGCGCCCGCCACGCACTCGAGCGCGCTCGAGGCGAAGTCGACGCCCTTGATCAGCCGGCGCGCCTCCTCCTCGGCGATCGGGTCATACGCCGTGATCAGCGCGCCATCGGCCTGCAGCCGGGCGCTGAGCACCAGCGACGACGCCTCGCGCATGTCGTCGGTGTCCGGCTTGAACGCCAGCCCGAGCAGCGCGATCTTCTTGCCCACCAGCGAGCCGAGGTGCTTCTGCAGCTTGCTGATCACGCGGCGCTTCTGCAGCTCGTTGACCTCGATGACCGCGTTGAGCAGCTGGAAGT
>JAEMQS010000107.1 GCA_016463765.1 Solirubrobacteraceae bacterium
GCGGGCTGTGCCTCGACGCGCTGCAGCGGGGCGCGGGCGGCTGGGCGGGACTCGGTGGCCGGGGTTGACCGCCGAGGAACGAGCAGGGGGCGGTTCCGGGCCTCGGCTGCGGCGCGCGCGACTCGCGCACGGTCAGGGGATACGTCGCCACGCGCCCGGCAACGGTCACCGTCACGGTCGTCTGCCCCGCACGGATGGGGCACAGCACGCCGGACCGCGCGTCGACGACCGGCTGTCCCGCCTCGTCGAGCACGATGTCCGGCGGGGCGCCCTGCCGCTGGGGGCGTGCCCGGACGAACACGGCGACCGAGGGGTCGGCGACCTCGTAGCGGATGTCGAGCGGCAGGAGCCCCTCACAGCCATCCGCGCCTTCGAACAGGGCGCAGAGGAGCGCGCTCGTCTCCACGAACGGCAGCGTCCGCGACTCGACCACAGGGGCGGCCGGACCCCCGGCCGGGTTGCGCCAGAGGAATCCCGCGCCGGCGCCCGTGTGTCCGAAGAACCCCGTGGGCTGCGCCTGCCCACGCTCGGCGGAGAGCGTGCCGGGGTGCAGGTGGGAGAGCACCGGAACGACCGTTGCGTCGTCCGAGCCCGACTGCTCGTGAATGGCGAGCAGCGCCGGACCGGCCCAGCCTCGTGCGGGCTCAGGGTCCTCGGCCTGCGGCTCCCCGCTCTCCTCGCGGACATAGGTGAAGAACGACGTGGCGTGGCCAAGGGCCGCGGTGTGATGCACGTCGAGCGGCCCGCCGCTCGCGGTCCACGTGCGATTCCCGAAGTTGAGCGCGTTCACGTCGTCGACGCCGTCGGTCGAGACGTAGGTGCGGGCGTCACCGTCGTCGAGGAGCTCGAGCTGGAAGTCGCGGTCGGACGCGGCGAGCGGGCTGTCGTCGAGGCGCGCCGCGCCGACGACGGTCGTCGGCAGGCCACGGCGGTCCGCCTCCTCGAGCACCGCGGTGAGCCACGTCGCCTGCGGGCCGTCCTCGCCTCCGCGCAGCGCGCCGCCTGCGTTGTCGATGACGACGACCCGCGTCGTCTCGTTGACCGTCGAGGGGACGTCGAAGGCGTACGCCACGGTGTCCGACGCGGGGTCGGCGAGCGGCGAGGGCGGTGTGGTCACGGGGATCACCTGGCCCGGACCTCCTGCGTTACTGGGGAACAGGCCCGCGAGCGCGGTGCGGAAGGCGCGGCGGCTCTCCGGAGTCTGGGCATCCCCGGTGCCGATCGCGGCGGCGACGGTGATGCCCGGCTGGCTGCGGAGCAGGTCCGCGTAGCGCTTGGCGCCGGCCATCGAGAGCGGGGGTCCGCCGACCGCCGCCCGCCCGCCGCCGATCACCGCGACCGTGGGCCCCTGGGCTGGACGAGCGAGCCCGGCCGTCGTGCTCAGCGCCTCGCGCAGGGTGGCGTCGGCCGCGACCTGCTCGCCGCCGCGGCCCGCGCATTCGTCGAGGCACGCGGGGTGGCCGCCGACGAAGATCTGCGGCTGCTTGCCGAGGACGGTCGCGCCCGGGCGCAGCCGGGTGTCCGGGCGGGTGCCCGGCGGCACCGCCCCGAGCGGGATCTCGTAGCCGAGCGGCGACGAGGAGAGATCCCCACCGGCGGCCGCGAGCAGGCTGCCGACACCGCCGACGGCCCAGCCGGTGCCCGCGGCATCGACCGCCAGCGCCGCGATCGGGGGAGACAGGGCCCCAAGGTCCCGCCCGGCCGAGCGTGCCAGCGGCAGCCCGAACGCATCACGCCACCCGTCCGCGCCGAGCACGGCGAGCCGGCCGTCCGCGGGGATGGCCGGGCCCTCGACCTGGAACTGCTCCTCCTCGTCCTCTTCGTCGAAGTTCAGCGTCAGGGTGGCGCCGACGAGCGGTCTGCCGCTGTCCGCGATCGACGCGGCGATCCGCAGCGTCGTCGGCGTCCCGTCTGGTCCTACCGACGCTCCGCCGGCCGGGTCGCGCCACGCCGCGAGCGCCACGACGTCCCCCTCGGCGGGCGAGGTCAGGCGCTGCCACGGCTGGCCTGCGCCCTCGCGCACGTACCGGCCGTCAATGACGACGGCGCCGTCCGGGACACCCGCGACCGCCGTCACCGCCGGCGGCCGTCCGTCGGCCTGCAGCAGCGCGGCAAGGTCCTCGTCGCGCACGAGCTCGCCGGACGGCGTGGCGACGAGCAGGCCCCGGTCCGACGCGACGTACGCCTGCGGGCCGGCGTAGGCGGCCTGGGTGAGGTTCGCGCCGGCGAGCGCGGGCGCCAGCTCGACGCGCTCCCAGCCCGCGGCGGTGCGGTGGACCGCTGCGCCGTCCCGGCCGACCGCCCAGGCGTCGTCGCCCACGGCGGCGACGTCGAGCAAGTCGAGATCACGGGCTGCCTCGACGAGGCCGACGGCGCCAATGTCCTGCGTCGCGGTCAGGGTGCTCAACGGCTGCGGCGGCGCCAGCTCCGCGAGCCTGCCGCCGCGCCCGGCGACGATGACGGTCCCCGGTCGCGGCCACGCGACCGCCGTCAGCTCGAACTGCAGACCCGATTCGGGGCTCCCGGTGCCGGGGATCTCGACCTGCTGCCACGCCTCCCCGGCGATCTGTCGTCTCGCGCCCTGCGAGGCCGTCAGCGCGATGGCCCCCGCCTGCTCCGGAGGCGTGCCCGCGGGGGAGAGGGCGACGTCGGTGGTCGGGTCCAGGAACGCCGGCTGGTTCACGTCGACGGCGGCGAACGCGCCGCGCCCGGACATCGTCCGGCCCACCGTTCGGGCGCCGCCGATGACCGCCAGGCCCGCGCCATCGAACGCGCCCGACTGGGTGGCCGCGGTGCCGTCGTCGCCGGCACCCGCGCGGAGTACGAAGCGCTCGCCGTCGAGCGCGAGGAAGCCACCCGACGCCGAGGCCTCCCGGACCGCGGGGTCGCCCGTCGCCTCAGGAATGACGGGGCTCGTGATCGCCCTGGTCCCGAACGCGCCGCCTTCTGCGAACGCCTGGGACCGGTAGCCGCGCACCGTCGCCAGCCGGAACCCGAGGTCGCGCGTGCAGCCTGTGCCATCCGGCAGCGTCGGCGAGCACCACGCGGCACCCGCGGCCCCGGTCGGGTCGAGGTGGACGGTCGTGCTGACGGCGACGTTGTCCGTGCGGGTCACGATGAGGTCGATCCACCAGTGGCCGTCGGCGACGGTCAGCGGCTGGCCGGGGGCCGGGACCGGTTCGATGCGCGTGACTCCCGCGGGCATCGGTCCGCCGAGCAGGGGCGACCCGGAGAGCGTGATCGGCCGGAACGCCTCCTCCTGCGCGTCGCGGCGGGCCAGCCGGACGCGGGCGTCGTCAGGTGCGGCGGGGTCGCCCGCGAAGAGGGCGACGGCGTCCCCGGCGGGCGTCGCGCCGAGCGCGATGGCCGTGCGTGCTCCGAGCGGGTCGCCCTCGTCGTCCTCCCACGGCTCCTCGGTCCACGCCGCGCCGTCCCAGCGCAGCACGCCGTCGCGCCCCGCGGGCGCCAGGAGCACGCCGGTCCGGCCGGCGGCAGCATCGAAGACCGCCATCGGCGTGGCCGCACCCGGCGGCGCGGCGAAGGGGTCGGACCCGGGAGGGGTGGGGAGTTCGCGCAGGCGCCCGTCGTCGCCCCGGGCGAGCACGGCAGCACGAGCGCCGCCTCCCTCGGCGATCCGCACGAGCAGCGCGGCGGCGCCGGCGGGCGTGGTGGCGCCCGCGTGCAGCGCCGCGCCCTTCGAGGTGGCCTCCGTGCCGGGTCCGGCCGTGGCGTCGTCGATCCGCCACGATCCCGCCGCGAGCTCGTCGCCGTTGCGGTCCAGGGGAACCGGCGCGCGTCGCCACGCGGTCGGCTGATCGTCCGCGGCGATGGTCCCGTGCAGCAGGAGGGTCTGGCCCGGGCCGCTCGCGGGCGGCGGGACCACGGTCGTTCCCGACAGCTGCGAGGGCGGGCGGGTCCGGCCCGTGGCCCAGACGGTGCGCGTCGCGCCGTCCGCGGTGATGCCGAACGGGACGACGTCGCGCGCGGCGCTGACCTGTTCGGGCACCATCACCGTGGGCGCGGGCGGCGGCGCGGGGGCCTGGCGGTTCTCGGCGGCGAGCGCCGCGAGCGGGATCGCCACCGGCAGCACGAGCAGCGCGAGCGCGGCCCTCCGGCGGCGCGGCCGCTCGGTCACGGTGCGGCCGGCAGCGGAATCGGCGCGAGCAGCTCGGCGAGCTCGTCTTCGCCCAGCGTCTCCGAGGACGCCAGCCGGCCGGCGACGTCCTGGACGACCGCCCAGTGCTCACGCAGCGCGGCGGTCGCGATCTCCTCTGCCCGCTCCACGATGCGACGGGTCTGGGCGTCGATGGTGTCGAGCGTCGTCTGGCCGACCCCGCCGAGCTCCTGGAGGGACGCCCCGAGGAAGACCTCGGTGCTGCGCTCGCCGATCGTGATCGGGCCGAGGTCCGACATGCCGTACGACGTGACCATCGAGCGGGCCAGCGCGGTTGCGGCGTGCAGGTCGTCGTGGACCGCGGTGGAGAGCTCGCCGAACGCCAGGCGCTCGCCGGCGGTTCCCGCCATCGTGGTGGCGAGCTGGCGCTGCAGGTCGGACTGGCGCAGGACGAGCCGCTCACGGTCGGCGTGCACGATCGCGGCGGCGCCGAGACGCCGGCCGCGTGCGACGATCGACAGGCGCCGCGTGCCCTCCCCGCCGAGCGCGCGCGCGACGACGGCGTGCGATGCCTCGTGGGTCGCGATCGACCGCAGCTCGTCGGTCGTGAGGCGGTGCGCGGTCGCGCGCGGGCCGCTCATGACGCGCTCGATGGCCTCCTCCAGGTCGGCCTCCGCGATCGCGTCACGGCGGTGGCGGCCCGCGAGCAGCGCGGCTTCGTTGACGACGTTCTCCAGCTCGGCGCCGGTGAAGCCCGGGCACAGCGACGCGATCGCCGCGGCCTCTACGTCCTCCCCGATCGGTCGCCCCTTGAGGTACAGGGACAGGATCTGCGTGCGCCCGTGCACGTCCGGCGCGTCGACGGTGACCTGGCGGTCGAAGCGCCCCGGGCGCATCAGCGCGGGGTCGAGGATGTCCGGCCGGTTCGTGGCCGCCAGGACGACGATGCCGCCGCCCGCGTCGAACCCGTCGATCTCGACGAGCAGCTGGTTGAGCGTCTGCTCGCGCTCGTCGTTGCCCTGGCCGACGCCCGCGCCGCGCTTGCGGCCGACCGCATCGAGCTCGTCGATGAAGACGATCGCGGGCGCCGCCTCGCGCGCCTGTGCGAAGAGATCGCGGATCCGCGCGGCGCCCACGCCGACGAGGGACTCGACGAATTCCGCGCCGGACACGCTGAAGAAGTTCGCGCCGGCCTCGCCCGCCGTGGCGCGGGCCAGCAGCGTCTTGCCGGTGCCCGGCGGGCCGACGAGCAGCGCGCCGCGGGGCGCGCGGGCATGCAGTGCGGCGTAGCGCTCGGGCTCGCGCAGCAGGTCGCACAGCTCCTGCAGCTCGGCGACCGCGGTCGGTGCTCCCGCGACGTCGGCGAAGGTCGTCGGGGCGGCCGGCTCGAGGACGCGGCGCTTGCGCCAGCGCGAGAACCGGCCGACGTCATCGGCGCCGCGCTGGGTCAGCCGCGCGAGCAGCGTGAACAGCAGCACGAGGATGAGGACCGGCAGCAGCACCTGCACGATCAGGCGCCGGGCCTGCTTGCCGCTCTGCGGGTCGAAGCGCAGCGGGACGCCGGCTTCGGCGAACGTCGTCTGCAGCGCCTCGTTGCTCGACCCGTTCGCCGGGAGCCCCGCCCAGAGCTCGGCGCCCCGGGTGGTCGTCACGAGGATGATGTGGTCGTAGTCGAGGACCTCGCCCTCGGTGAGGCGGCGCTGCTCGGCCAGCTCGGTGACGTCGGTGATCGACGTCTCGGTGCCGACCGGCTCGGGGGTCGTGGAGTCCAGCAGCAGCGCGAAGGCGAGCGCGAGGACGACGACGGTGCCCGCGAGGACAGCCGTGATGGGGTCGATCGTGGGGCGGGAGGGGAGCTTCATGCTCGAGGAGGGTGCGGGACGGTCGGACAGCCGTTTGGTGGACGGTGGCTGATTGTAGGGACGCCGCACCTTCCGTCCAGGGCGCGGGCCGAAACACGCTATTCTTGACCCGCAATGACTGGTTCGCTCTTCTCCTTTCCGGACCCGGTCAACGAGGTGTCCGCGCGCCTGGTGGCTACGGGTGTGGTCCTCATGGGGACCACGGCCATCGCGCTCGACCAGCAGTGGCTCCTCCTCGTCATCGCCTACGGCTTCATCGCCCGCGTCCTCACGGGCCCGACGCTCAGCCCGCTCGGCCAGCTCGTCACCCGGGTGCTGACCCCGGCGCTGCCGTTCGCCGCCAAGGAGGTCCCCGGCCCGCCCAAGCGCTTCGCGCAGGGCATCGGCGTGGTCTTCAGCGTGACGGCCGTCGTGCTCGCGTTCGGGTTCGGCGCGACCACCGCCGCGTACGTCGTCCTGGGCGGGCTGGTCTTTGCCGCGTCGCTCGAGGCGTTCCTCGGGCTGTGCCTCGGCTGCAAGGCGTTCGCGCTGCTCATGAAGGCCGGCGTCATTCCGGCCGAGGTGTGCGAGCGCTGCAACAACATCTGGGCCGACCAGCCCGCGTGACCCACCGCCGGGCGTAGGCTCCGCGCATGGAGACGCTGCGCACCCCCGACGATCAGTTCGACGGCCTGCTGAACTGGCCGTACGCCCCGCACTACGCCGAGGTCACCGCCGACGGCCACACCGTCCGCATGGCGTACGTGGACGAAGGACCGCGCGACGGCCGGCCGGTGCTGCTGCTGCACGGCGAGCCGTCGTGGTCGTACCTCTACCGGGACATGATCGACCCGCTCGTCAACGCCGGGCTGCGCGTCGTCGCCCCCGACCTCATCGGCTTCGGCCGCTCCGACAAGCCCGTCGAGCGCACCGACTACACGTACGCGCGCCACATGGCGTGGCTCACCGATCTCGTCGTCAACGAGCTCGACCTGCGCGACGCGATCCTCTTCGGCCAGGACTGGGGCGGGCTGCTCGGCCTGCGCCTCGCCGCCGAGCAGGAGGACCGCTTCGCCGCGATCGTCGCGTCGAACACGTTCCTGCCGACGGGCGACACCGACCTCGGCGACGCGTTCCGCGCCTGGCGGGACTTCTCGCAGAACGTCCCGGAGTTCCCGGTCGGCGCGATCATCAACGGGGGTAGCGCCCGCGACCTGACGGCGCTGGAGATCGCGGCGTTCGACGCGCCGTTCCCCAGCGAGGAGTACAAGGCCGGCGCCCGGCAGTTCCCCACGCTCGTCCCGGCGTCCCCCGACGACCCCGCGACGCCCGCGAACCGCGCGGCGTGGGAGGTCCTGCGCCGCTGGGAGAAGCCGTTCGTCTGCGCGTTCGGGGACAGCGACCCGATCACGAAGGGCGCCGACCGTGCGCTGCTCGAGCGCATCCCGGGCACGAACGGCCAGCCGCACGTCACGATCGAAGGCGCCGCGCACTTCTGCCAGCACGACCAGGGCGCCGCCCTGGCCGAGGTGATCATCGGGGTGGCCGGGCGGCTCTGACGGTCAGCGGACCTTGACGGTCTGCGTCATCCGCACCGGGTGCAGCGAGCAGAAGATCTTGTACGTGCCCTTGGCGTCGAAGGTCTCCGTGTAGGTCCGCCGCGCCGACAGGTGCTCGGAGGCGAACCCGCGCGGGCCGCTGGCGACCGTGACGTCGTGGAGCTCCTGGTCGTCGAATCGCCAGCTCAGCCGTGACCCGACCGGGACCTCCAGGTTCCGGCGCGAGAAGTCGAAGTCCTTGATCCGCACCATGCCGCCGTCGGCCGCTCGCACGCGCTTGCCTGGAGGCGCCGCGATCTTCACCGCGTTGCCCCGCTTGGTCAGCCCGGTGAGCGGGACGTCGAAGCGCGGCGAGTTCGTGCGGTGCGGCTGGGTCGTCCGCTCGGTGACGACGTCAGTCGGCAGCGGTGCGCAGCGCTCGACCGGCGCGGTCGCGGGGGCGGTGTAGATCACCATGATCCCCATCGCCCGCGTGTGCGGCCGCTCGTTGTCGTACGTGGCGGTGAGCTGCAGCTGCTCGCCCTTGGCCACGTGGTAGCCGCTGGCACTGAGCGTTCTGGTCATGAAGACCGGACCGGGTTCGTGCAGCACGGGTTTGACCGTGTAGAAGGGGTGGTTGGCGCGGCCCCACGCGGGGGTCGAGGTGAACAGCGTGCGCCCGTTGCACTCGGGCTGGCGCAGGGTCACGTCCTTCGCGCCGCCGTGGACGTGACCGCCGCCCGCGACGATGCGCATGTCCTGCTTGGCCGTCCACGTCTCAGCCTCGGTGTGGGTCGACCCGGGGCCGCCGCCACCGGGGACGCTGAACTGCGGATCGCTGCGGCAGTTCGCCACGTCGGCCCAGTGCGGGGTGACCGGGATCGTCTGCGGATCGTCGGTCATCGTGACCTTGTACTGGATGTACGCGGAGTCGGTCTCGGCCCGGTGGTTCATGAGCATCCAGGCCATCATCCAGTCGTCGCCCTTGGCGGTCTTGTAGCCGTAGCCGGGCGGCAGCACCATCTCCTGGCGCTCCTCGCCGGCGGCGTAGAAGCGCTCGGAGACGAACGGGATGACGGTCTTGGAGTCGAGCATCGTCAGGCGGTCGCACGCCTGGTCGCGCTTGCTGCCGAGCTTCGGGCCGAAGTTGTGGAAGACGATGTGGTGGAGCATCAGCCGGTCGATCGGCACGTGGTTGCCCTTGGCGTCGACGATGTCGACCTCCATGTGCGTGACGTAGCCGTCGATCTCGGGCTCGGGCGCCTCGAAGTCGACGTCGGTCTGCTTGACCTCGTAGCCGGCGACGGTGATCGGGCCGTGGCGGAACGTCTTCGTCGTCGTCTTCGCGATGGCGGAGGCCG
>JAEMQS010000108.1 GCA_016463765.1 Solirubrobacteraceae bacterium
GCGCTCGGGCTGATGATCGCGTTCTACTACTCGATCACCGGCGTGGCGTCGGCGGTCTTCTACCGCAAGCAGCTCACGGACTCGGTCGGGAACCTGTTCAAGATGGCGATCCTGCCGGTGACCGGGTCGGCGATCCTCGCGTTCGTCTTCGTCAAGGCGATCATCACCTACGCCAATCCCGACGAGGCGTACTCCGGCTCGCTGTTCGGCATCGGGATCCCGCTGGTGATCGGCGGCGGGTTCCTGCTGCTCGGCCTGCTCGGCTCCGTGCTCTGGTACTTCTTCGCCGACGGGGAGTACTTCGACGAGCCCCGCCAGATCGCTCCGGCGGAGGCGCCGAAGCCGGTGCTGCCGTCGGACATCGGACGGTCGTAGCGACGCCAGACGCGGTGCTACGCTCCTGCCACGCATGACGTTCTCGGCCGAACTCCGTCGTCTTCTCCTCCTCCCCCGTTAGGGGGAGCTGATGCGTGGCGGCCGCCTGATGCCGCAAACCACTGGAGAGAGACCGAGTTCGCACCATCTGAGGAGAACCCATGCCGACCACTGAGCCCGACCGAGTACGCATCTTCGACACCACGCTGCGCGATGGCGAGCAGTCGCCCGGCATCTCGCTGAACGCGGCCGAGAAGCTCGAGATCGCCCAGCAGCTCGCCCGGCTCGGCGTCGACATCATCGAGGCCGGGTTCCCGATCTCGTCGCCCGGCGACTTCGAGGCGGTGCGCGGCATCGCCCGCGAGGTCCACGGCCCCGTGATCTGCGCGCTGGCCCGCGCGCAGTCCGGAGACATCGACCGTGCGTGGGAGGCCATCCGGGACTCCGAGCAGCCCCGGATCCACACCTTCATCTCGACGTCGGACATCCACATCGAGCACCAGCTGCAGTCCAACCGCGAGGACGTCAAGGGCCAGGCGCGCGCGGCCGTCGCGCACGCGCGGTCGCTCTGCGAGGACGTCGAGTTCTCCCCGATGGACGCGACGCGCGCCGACGTGGAGTACACCGCGGAGGTCCTGCAGATCGCGCTCGACGAGGGCGCGACGACGATCAACATCCCGGACACCGTGGGCTACACGATGCCGACGGAGTACGCGGCCTTCCTCACGCGCCTGTACGAGCTCACGCCCGGGCTGCGCGACGTCACGCTGTCGGTGCACTGCCACGACGACCTCGGCCTGGCCGTCGCGAACTCGTTCGCGGGCGTGCAGGCCGGCGCGCGGCAGGTCGAGTGCGCGATCAACGGCATCGGCGAACGCGCGGGCAACGCGTCGCTGGAGGAGATCGTGATGCTGCTGCACGTGCGCCGCGAGGCGATCGGCCTGCACACGAACGCGGTGACGACGGAGATCGCGCGCACGTCGCGCCTGGTCTCGCGCCTGACCGGCTACTCGGTCCAGCCCAACAAGGCCATCATCGGGCGCAACGCGTTCGCGCACGAGTCGGGCATCCACCAGGACGGCGTCCTGAAGGAGCGCACGACGTACGAGATCATGGACGCGCGCACCGTCGGCCTGTCGGCGAACTCGATCGTGCTCGGCAAGCACTCCGGCCGCCATGCGCTCAAGCAGGCGCTGGAGGAGCTCGGCTACCAGGTCGACGGCCAGGCGCTGCGCACCGCGTTCGACCGTTTCAAGGAGATCGCGGACAAGAAGAAGCAGGTCACCGCGATGGACCTCGAGGCGCTCGTCACCGACGAGCTGCGCGAGGAGTTCATGGACTACGAGCTGGTGAGCTTCGAGATCGAGGCGATCTCCAGCCGCCCGCCGCACGCGCGCGTCGAGATCCGCCTGCCCGATGGCGAGCTCGCCGCGGGCGCGTTCACCGGCGACGGTCCGATCGACGCGCTCTTCCACGCGGTCGGCACGGCGATCTCCGTCGACGCCCGGCTGCGCGAGTACCGCGTCGAGGCCGTCACCGGCGGTCAGGACGCGCTCGGTGAGGTCAGCGTGGTCGTCGAACTGGGCGAGACCGAGGGCGCCGTGAACTCGAATCTCCCGGGCGTCGCGACCGGCGAGCGCTACACGGGCGCCGGCCAGGCCCTGGCGACGGACATCATCGAGGCGTCGGGGATCGCGTTCCTGCGGGCGATCTCCATGGCGCAGCGCAAGGCGAAGCTCGGCGTCGACGCCGACGCGGCGTCGGTCGCCACCCCGTAGCTCAGCCCCCGGCGATCCCGAGACCCTGCTCGTAGGCGCCCGCCAGCACGGCGGGCCGCCTGCGCTCGTCCATGAGGTCGGCGCCCATGGCGCGCGCGACCTCGGGGACGGGCCCGACGATCTGCACGCGCGCGCCGCGGGAGCGCAGCGTGAGCGCCTCCAGGCCGGTCATGGCCGTGGCGGCGGCGCGCAGTGCGGCGTACGGGCTGGTCCGGGCGATCTGCAGGCTCGCCGTCGGGTTCAGGCACAGCACGCGCGTGCCCTCGCCGGCAGGGGCGACGTCGAGGTTCGTCACGCTCCAGACGCCGCCGTCGACGTACTCGCGGCCGCCGATCCGGACGGGCTGATGGATCCACGGGACCGTGCACGACGCGGCGACCGCCTCGGCGACATCGGCCTTCGGCGCCCCCGGGGCGCCGAAGACGACGCGACGGCCGGTGCGCCGGTCCACCGCGCACACGCGCAGCCGTCCGTCCCACTGCGCGCCGCGACGGCGCACGAGCTCCTGGAGGTCGTCGTGGTCGCCGGTCCCGGCGGGGAGCACGCGCAGCGCGGCGGCGCGCATCAGCGTGCCACCGGGGCGGCTGACGCCGAGCGCGGGCGTGGCCCACGGCGCGGCGAGTGCCGCGGCGTAGCGGGCCGGGCCGCCGAGCAGCCGGAGCGGCGCAGCGCGCCGCGGAGCCGGGAGCGGCGCCGCCTTCTCGCGGTCGCCCGGGCGGGTGGGGCGTCGGCCGCCGACGAGCGACGCCGCGACGAACGCGCCTGCCGACGTGCCGATCAGCGACTCGGTCCGCCGGAAGTCCAGGCCCGTCGCGTCCTCGAGCCCGGCCAGCAGTCCCTGGGTCCAGGCGATCCCGAGGGTCCCGCCGGCGCCGAGCACCAGGACGTCAGGAGGGTCGAAGCGGGGGGCGGGGGACATGCTGTCGCGAATCTATCCGGACCGTCCGTCGGCGGCGGCCCAGTCACCCGACGGGTGACTGCGCACACCGATGCAGTCATGTTGCCGATGC
This sequence comes from Solirubrobacteraceae bacterium, assembly GCA_016463765.1. Taxonomy (GTDB): domain Bacteria; phylum Actinomycetota; class Thermoleophilia; order Solirubrobacterales; family Solirubrobacteraceae; genus Svornostia. The sequence goes on from JAEMQS010000108.1 coordinate 3,164, forward strand.
GACGGCGGCGGGGCGGACGTAGGTTCGCTGTCGTCCGCATCACTCACCCGAAGGGACCCCCGCAAATGTCTGCCGCAACGCCCGACACCATCGTCCTCGTCCATGGCTTCTGGATGACGCCCCGCAGCTGGGAGCACTGGAAGGCCCGCTACGAGGCCGCCGGCTACACGGTGCTCACGCCCGCCTACCCCGGCCTCGAGGTCGAGGTGGAGGCGCTCAACGAGGACCCGACGCCCATCGCCGAGCTCACGGTGCCGAAGATCATCGAGCACCTCGAGTCCGTGATCGAGCCGCTGGCCAACCCGCCGATCATCATGGGTCACTCGGCGGGCGGCGCCTTCACGCAGATCCTGCTCGATCACGGATACGGCGCGGCCGGCGTGACGCTGAACTCCGCGCCCACCGAGGGCGTGCTGCAGGCGCCCTTCAGCCAGCTGCGGTCGGTCTTCCCCGTGCTCCGCAACCCGGCCAATCGCCACAAGGCGGTGCCGTTCACGTATGAGCAGTTCGTCTACGCGTTCACCAACGGGGCCGAGGAGTCCGTCTCGCGACAGGCGTTCGAGCGCTACGTCGTCCCGGTCAACCGCGACATCGTCCTCGGCGGCGTCACCGGCAATCTCAAGCCGGGCCATCAGGACACGTGGGTCGACTACCACAACGAGTCCCGGGCGCCGCTGCTGTTCATCTCCGGCAGCGAGGACCACATCATGCCGCCGTCGGTGCAGCAGTCCAACGCCAAGCACTACAAGGCGGAGGGCACGATCACGGAGGTCGAGGAGGTCGAGGGCCCGCACTTCATGGTCGGTCTCGAGGGCTGGGAGGCCATCGCCGACCGCGCGCTGGAGTGGGCCCTCGCCAACGCCAAGCAGCCCGCGCCGGCGGCATGAACGGCGTCCGCCTCACCCACGTCGGGGGGCCGACCGTGCTCATCGAGGTGGGCGGCTGGCGGATCCTCACCGACCCGACGTTCGACGCCCCCGGTCGCCGGTACGCCTTCGGCTGGGGGACGTCGTCGCGCAAGGTCGCAGGGCCGGCGATGGCGCCCGAGGCACTGCTGCCGATCGACGCCGTGCTGCTCTCGCACGACCATCACGACGACAACCTCGACGACGCGGGCCGGGCGCTGCTCCCGCACGCGGACGTCATCGTGACGACGACGTCGGGCGCCCGGCGCCTCGGGGGCGCCGCCCGCGGCCTCGCGCCGTGGGAGACGACGACGCTCGAGGCGCCGGGGAAGGTGGCCATCGAGGTCACGGCGACGCCCTGCCGTCACGGCCCGCCGCTGAGCCACCCGCTCGTCGGTGACGTCGTGGGGTTCGCGCTGCGCTGGGACGGCCAGGAGCACGGCGTGCTCTGGATCACTGGCGACACCGTGCTGTACGACGGCGTCCGCGAGGCGGCCCGGCGCCTCGCCGTCGACACGGCGATCGTGCACCTCGGCGGGGTGCGCTTTCCCGTGACCGGGCCGCTGCGCTACACGCTCACCGGCGAGGAGGCCGCCGAGCTCATCGAGCTCGCCGGCCCGCGCCAGGCCATCCCCGTGCACTACGAGGGCTGGTCGCACTTCCGTCAGGGGCGAGCCGCCGCCGAGGCCGCCTTCTCCCACGCGCCCGAGCGGGTGCGCGAGCGCGTCCGCTGGGTGCCGATCGGTACGCCCGTGGATCTCACCGACCCCTCCGAGTCAGCAAAGGAGCCGCACCATGCCGTTCGTCACGACCACTGACGGTGTCGACATCTTCTACAAGGACTGGAACCCCGACCCGGCCGCCCGGCCCGTGGTGATGAGCCACGGCTGGCCGTTGAACAGCGACAGCTGGGAGGCGCAGCAGATGGCGCTCGCCGACGCCGGGTTCCGCGCCATCGCGCACGATCGCCGGGGCCACGGCCGCTCCACCCAGGTGTGGGACGGCAACGACATGGACCACTACGCCGACGACCTGGCCGCGCTCATCGAGGCGCTGGACCTGCGCGACGCGATCCTCGTCGGCTTCTCCACCGGCGGCGGCGAGGTCACCCGCTACATCGGCCGCCACGGCACCGCGCGGGTCTCCGGGCTGGTCCTCGTCTCGGCGGTGCCGCCCTTCATGCTGCAGACCGCAGACAACCCGGGCGGCGTGCCGATCGGGGTCTTCGACGGCATCCGGGCCGGGTCGCTCGCGGACCGCTCCCAGCTGTACCGCGACCTTGCCGACGGGCCGTTCTTCGGCAACAACCGCGACGGTGTCGATATCGCGCAGGGCACGCGTGACGCGTTCTGGCGCCAGGGCCTGCAGGCCGGGCACAAGAACGCGTACGACTCGATCGCCGCGTTCTCCGCGACGGACATGCGCAACGACCTCGCGAAGGTCGACGTCCCGACGCTGATCATCCACGGCGATGACGACCAGGTGGTGCCGATCGACGTCGGCGGGCGGAAGTCCGCGGCGATCGTCCCCGGGGCGCGGATCAAGGAATACCCGGGCGCGCCGCACGGCATCACCGACACCCACAAGGACGAGCTGTCCGCGGACCTCATCGCGTTCGCGCGCGGTGAGGCCGTCGGCGAGCCCGTCGCCGCCGAGGCGGTGACGGCCTGATCACGGTCACCCCGACCGTGCTGCTGGTCCACGGGGCGTTCACCGAGACGACCACGTGGGCCGGCGTCGTCGGCGAGCTGCGGCGGCGTGCCGTCGACGCCGTCGCGCTCCCGACACCGCTCGGCGGGCTGCGCACCGACGCCGCCTACGTGGCGTCGCGTGCGGCTGGCGTCGACGGCGCGGTGCTCCTGGTGGGCGAGGGCTACGGCGGCGCGGTCATCTCCGCGGCGGCCGCCGGCGCGCCGAACGTCCGCGGCCTGGTGTTCGTCGCGGCGTTCGCGCCCGACGAGGGAGAGAGCTGCATCGACCTCGTCCGGGCGTCCGGCGACCTTCGCGGCCTCGACGCGCTCCTGCCGACGGTCGTCCGCCACGGAGGGGGCCCGGCGACGGTCGAGGCCTCCATCCGCCGCGAGGCCTACCCGGCGCTCGTGGCCGCAGACCTGCCCGAGGACGTCGCCCAGACCGCCGCGGCGACGCAGCGCACCGTGTTGACGGCCGCGCTGGAGGAGCCGGCTCCGCCCCCCGCGTGGCGGACGCTGCCGAGCTGGTTCGTGGTCACCGGCGGCGATCGGCTCGTCCCTCCCGCCGCACAGCGCGCCATGGCGCAGCGGGCGGGTGCCGAGGTGACCGAGCTCGACGCGTCACACGCCGTGGCGCGCAGCAGGCCGTCCGATGTCGCAGACGTCATCGCTCGTGCCGCCGCGCGCTCGGCGCGATAGGCCTGGCGCGACGCCGCCTCATGCAGCACGATTGCCGCGCGAATGGACGCCGCACCCACCACGACCTCCGGCCGGCTCTTCGGGCGCACCGCTGAGCTCGCGGCCGTCGACGCGCTGCTCGCGGCGCCCGACCACGCGTCCGGGGTTGTCATCGACGGGCCGCGCGGCGCTGGGGTGAGCGGGCTCGTGGGTGCCGCCGCGGCACGGGCGCGGGCCGGGGGCATGACCGTGGTCGGGGCGGCCGGCGTGGAGGCCGAGACGGGCTTCGCGTACGCCGGCCTGCTCGACGTCCTGCGCCCGCTCATGGGCGAGGCCGGGTCCCTCACCGCGAGTCAGCGTGCGGCGCTCAGCGACGCGCTGGACGCGGGCGAGGCCGATCGGGGGGCGGTGTCGGTCGCGGCGGCGGCGCTCGTCGCGGCGGCGGCCCGACGTCGCCCGGTGGCGATCTGCGTCGACGACGCGCACCTGTTGGATGCGGAGACCTGCGCGGTTCTGGTCGCGCTGTGCCGCCGGACGGCGCACGAGCCGTGCCTGCTGATCGCCGGGACGCACGGCGGGGAGGGGCTGGCAGACGCCGGGTGCGACCGACTGCCGCTGCCGCCGCTCGAGCCCGCAGCCGCGGCTGCGGCGCTCGACGCGGCCGAGCCTGATCTCCCGACGTTCGTCCGGGCGCGGATCCTGCACTTCGCCGCCGGCAACCCGCTCGCCCTGACCGAGCTGCCCGCCGCCTACCGGGGAGCGGCGGACCGCGTGCTGCTCGCGGACACGCCGCCGCTCACCCCGCGGCTGCGGGAGGCGTTCGCGCCACCCCGTCCGGCGGGGCCTGAGGCGGAGCGCGCGCTGCTGTGCGCGGCGCTGGCCGGCACCGGCGGACGAGCGCCGGAGCTCGCCCCGCTCGTCGCCGCGGCGGTCGTCGAGCGCGCGGCACCGGCCGACCTGCAGGCGGCGCACCTCGCGTGTGCCGCCGCGGTCCCCGAGCGCGCGCCGTGGCATCGTGCGGTGGCGGCACCGGGGGCGGACGAGCAGGTGGCCGCAGATCTCGAGGCCGCGGCTGTCCGCGCCATCACCGAGGACGACCACGTCGTCGGCGCGGCGGGCCTGCGCCGCGCCGCCCGGCTCACGCCGGAGGGCCCTGCGCGCCGCCGCCGTCTGGTGGCCGCCGCGGATGCCCTCGGCGAGGTCGGCGCGTCGGCGGCGGGGCAGCGGCTGATCGAGGGCATCGACGCGCAGGACCTCGACACCGTCGCGCACGCGCAGCTTGTCGCCATGCGGCGCCGGATCGAGCGGCGTGGCCAGCGGGAGGGAACCGGCCACGAGCTGGTCGCGCTCGCACGCGACGCGGCCGCGGCGGGCGACCCGTCCATCGCCATGCGGCTGCTGTGGCGGGCAGCCGCTGAGCTGCAGACGCTCGGCGGCGGCCAGGCTGCGGCCGAGGAGATCCTGGCCGCGGCCGACGATCTCGCCGGGGAGGACGAGGCTGCGGTGCGCCTATCGATCCTTGCGTCGTTGCGCACCCGCGAACGCGAGGCGGAGATCCTCAACGGTGTTCGCGCGCTGCTCGCCGGTGCCGGCGGGCCGCGGGAGCTGGCGCTGCTGGGCCACGCTGCCCTGTTGACGGGTGACGGACGACTGGCGCTCCGCGCGCTGGACCGGGCCGAGCCGCAGCTGCGATCCACCGGCCGGCTCACGCTGCTGGGGCAGGCGCTGACCCTCACCGCATGGGGCGCCGTGGACTGCGGCGACCTGGCCCGCGCGCGCTCGGCGGGCGCCGAGGCGATCCGGCTGACGGCCGAGAACGGCCTGGACCTCTGGGCCGCGCTCAGCCTGACCGCGACCTCGATGGCTGCCGGGCTCGCCGGGGACGAGGCACGCACCGAGGAGGACGCCGCGGCGGCCGAGCGGGTCGCGCTCCCCGCCGGCTCCTCGGCGGTTCTCGCCCTCGCCCAGCATGCGCGCGGGCTCACGGCACTTTGCACCGGCCGGCCGCGGGAGGCGTTCGAGCACCTGGCCCGCGCCTTCGACCCGGCGGACCCGTGCCACGACCGCCTGTCCGCGCCCACGCTCGTCGGTGACCTGGCCGAGGCGGCGGACACGGACGAGGAGCGCGGGTTCGCGGCCCGCTGCCTCGCGAACTGCCCGGCGTCCGACGCTCCACGGCTGCGCGTCGCCGCCGCGCACGCCGCGCTCGTGCTCGCCGCCGACGACGACGCGGACCGCGTATACGCCGCGGCGCGGGCGCACGCGGGGGCGTGCGGGCCGGTCGCCGAGGGCCGGATGCTGCTCGTGCACGGCATGCG
>JAEMQS010000109.1 GCA_016463765.1 Solirubrobacteraceae bacterium
AGCAGGAACGGGCCGGCGACGTTCGTGGCGAAGGTCAGCTCGATGCCGTCGTCGGTGAGGGTCCGCTGCGGCGGGAGGACGCCCGCGTTGTGGACGAGCACGTCGAGGCGGGTCTCCTTCGCCGTGAACTGCTCGGCGAACGCCCGGACCGAGCCCAGATCGGAGACGTCGCACAGCTCGACGCCGACGGTGGCGTCCGGAACGTCGGCCCGTACCTTCGCCGCGGCCTTCTCCCCGCGCTCGGCGTTGCGGACGAGCAGTCGGACGTCGGCGCCCAGGCGCGCGAAGCCCTCGGCGGCGGCGAGCCCGATGCCCCCGGTCGCGCCGGTGACGATGACGACCTTGCCCGCCATCGACGGGAGATCGTCCCAGGCGCGGGAGCGCAGCTTGTACCCCACGCTGGTGTAGCCGGGGAGGACGGTGCGGTCGAGGATCGTGTCGAGCATCTGATGAGGCTACGGGCGTGGGCATGCTTGCGGTTCGCTTGACCTGTCGCGTTCACGGCCTCATTCGCCGGAAACGCGACAGGCACACGCAGCGCGCAGCGCGCCCGCCGCGTAGCCTGCGGCCTGTGACGTCGTTCCCCCTGCGACGCCTCCTCCCGGAGCCCGGAGCCACTGTGGCCGCCGAGGAGGCCTACGCCGACGCCGGCTGGGCGCAGCGCGCGCCCGACGACCGCCCGTACGTCGTCCTGAACATGGTCCTGTCCGCCGACGGGCACGCCGCGCGCGACGGGGTCTCCGGTGGGCTCTCCGTCGACCGGGCCGACCGCACCGTGTTCCTGGCCCTGCGCGAGCAGGTCGACGCCGTCCTCGCGGGGACCGGCACGATCGCCGCCGAGGGCTACCGCCGGCTGATCCCCCAGCCCGAGCGACGGGCCAAGCGCGCCGCCGCCGGCCTGGCGCCCGACCCGCTCGCCTGCATCCTCAGCCGCTCGGGCGACCTGCCCGACGCTCCGCTCCTCACCGATCCTGAGCAGCCCCGGGCCATCTACACCGGCGACGACGCGGACCCGCGGGCCGCGCTCGCCGACCTGCGCACGCGCCACGGCATCCGCACCCTGCTGTGCGAGGGCGGGCCGGGTCTGAACCGCGCGCTGCTCGCCGCGGGGGTCGTCGACGAGCTCCTGCTGACCCTCTCGCCCCTGCTCGTTGGCGGACCGGGAGCACCGGCCGTCGCAGGGGAACCGCTCCCGGACGCGAATCGCCTCGACATCCTGTCGATGTTCGACCACCTGGGAACGCTCTTTCTGCGCTACCGCATCCGCCCGTCGTCTGGGAGTCTTCCGGCCGATGGCTGAACGGCTCATCGGCGTCGACGTCGGCGGCACCAAGGTGTCCGTCGCGGGCCTGCGCGGCGGCACGCTGGAGGAGCCCGTCCTGGAGCCGACGATCACGTCGTCGGCCGACGAGCTCATCGACCAGCTCGTACGGCGCATCCAGGCCGCCGGAGACGCCGCCGCGGTCGGCGTCGCCATCCCCTCGATCATGGACTGGGAGGCCGGGACCGCGCGGTTCTCGGTGAACATCCCCCTCCAGGGCGTCCCGGTCCGCGACGTCCTGCGCGAGCGCCTGGGGGTCCCGGTCTACGTCGACAACGATGCGACCTGCGCGGCGCTGGCAGAGGCCTACGACGACGACGGCCACCTCCTGTACTCCGACCTCGTGGCCTTCACCGTCGGCACCGGCGTGGGCGGTGGCGTGATCATCGGCGGCAAGGTCCACCGGGGCGCCACGGGCGCGGCCGGGGAGCTCGGCCACATGATCATCGGCCTCGACGCCCGCACCGAGGTCCAGCCCGCGCGGGAGTTCCCGCAGCGCGGGTCGCTCGAGGCGCTCGCCGCCGGCCGCACGCTCGACGCCATGGCGCTGCAGCACGGGCTGCGCGACGGCCCGGAGACGGTGCGCCGCGCGCAGGCGGGCGACACCGAGGCGATCGGCCTCATCACGCTGCTCGGACGCCGGCTCGGCCTGGGGATCGCGAACATGATCAACGCGCTGGACCCGCAGGTCGTCGTCATCGGCGGCGGGGTGTCCGCGGCGGAGGATCTGCTCATCGGTCCCGCGACAGACGTCGCCCGCCAGTACACGATCACCGGCGGCGGGACGAAGACGGAGATACGCCGCGCCAGGTACGGCCGCACCGCGGGGGTCCGCGGCGCCGCCCTGCTGGCCGGCCTCGAACTTGCTCACGATCGCGGCCATGACGCCACGGAGGTACTGACGGGATGAAGGTCGCCATCGGCTACGACCACGCGGGCGCGCCGCTCGCGGAGACCGTGCGGGAGACGCTCGGACAGCTCGGTCACGAGGTCGTCGACACCGGGCAGTCCAACGACTATCCGAATGTCGCCTTCGCGGTGGGCAAGGACGTCGCGACCGGCGACGTCGACCGCGGGATCATCCTGTGCGGGTCGGGCGCCGGGGTCGCGGTCGCCGCGTGCAAGATCCCCGGGATCCGCGCGGCGTGCGCGCACGACCACTACACGGCCGGGCAGTGCGTCAGCCACGACGACGTCAACGTGCTCTGCCTCGGCGCCCGCGTGGTCGGGACGGCTGTCGCCACCGAACTGGTGGAAGCGTTCATGGCCAGCGAGTTCAGCGGCGAGGAGCGGCACCTGCGCCGCTTGGGCAAGGTCAACCAGATCGAGGCCGACGGTCTCGACACCACCCTGGAACCCGCTCCCTGATGCCCGAGCTGGAGCCCAACCCGCTCACCGAAGGGCTCGAGCGCCTCCCCGTCGCGCCGACCACGCTGGTCATCTTCGGCGCGACCGGCGACCTCGCGCGGCGCAAGCTGCTGCCCGCGCTCTACAACCTCGCGCACGAGGGCTCGCTGCCCGAGCGGTTCGCCCTCGTCGGCTTCGCGTTCGGCGACCTCGACGACACCGCGTTCCGCCAGCTCCTGACCGAGTCGATCACGAGCTTCTCGCGCCGTCCGCCCGACCAGGCCGTGCTGGCGAAGCTCGTCGAGCGCGCGCGGTTCGTCTCCAGCTCCTTCGACGACCCCGCGGGCTACGAGCAGCTCGCCACCGTCCTCGCCGACTTCGACGAGCAGGCCGGCCAGCCGCTGAACCGCTGCTACTACTTGTCGACGGCGCCGATGTTCTTCCCGGTCATCCCGACGGAGCTGGGCAAGCACGGGCTGCAGAAGCACGAGTCGGCCGACGTCCGCATCGTCATCGAGAAGCCCTTCGGCACGACGCTGGCCGAGGCGATCGGCCTCAACGCGACGGTGCTCGAGACCTTCGAGGAGAAGCAGGTCTTCCGCATCGACCACTACCTGGGCAAGGAAACCGTCCAGAACATGCTGGCGTTCCGGTTCGCCAACGGGCTGTTCGAGCCGCTGTGGAACCGGAACTTCGTCGACCACGTGCAGATCACGGCCTCCGAGGACCTGGGCATCGGCTCGCGGGCCGGGTACTACGACAGCGCCGGCGCGCTGCGCGACCTCATCCAGAACCACATGCTCCAGCTGCTGACGCTGCTGTGCATGGAGCCGCCGGTGAACTTCACCGCCGACGAGGTGCGCGACGAGAAGGTCAAGGTCCTGCACGCGATCAAGGCGCCGACGCCCGACGACGTCGCGACCATGGCGGTCCGCGCGCAGTACACCGCGGGCGACGTCGACGGTGAGCCCGTCCCCGGGTACCTCGAGGAGCAGGGCGTCCGTCACCTCTCGACGACAGAGACCTACGCGGCGCTGCGCCTGGAGGTCGACAACTGGCGCTGGGCCGGCGTCCCGATCTACCTGCGGACCGGCAAGCGGCTGGCACGCAAGGTCACCGAGATCGCGGTCGTCCTCAAGCCCGTTCCGCACATGGGCTTCGGGGAGAGCACCGCAACGGGTGTCAAGCCGAACCAGATCATCCTCACGCTGCAGCCGAACGAGGGCGTGTCGATCACGCTGGGCGCGAAGATCCCCGGCACGCAGATGCGCATCCGCCCGGTGAACATGGAGTTCCTGTACGGCACCGCGTTCCTGTCGCAGTCCCCGGAGGCGTACGAGCGGCTGATCCTCGACGCGATGCGCGGCGAGGCGACGCTCTTCACCCGCGACGACGAGGTCGAGGCGCAGTGGCGCATCTGCGACCCGATCGTCTCGACGTGGGCCGCGCAGCCCGGCCCGCTGCCGCAGTACGAGGCCGGCACGCCCGGCCCGATCGAGGCGAACACGCTGCTCGCCCCCGGCCAGACCTGGCGGGCCATCTGAGTCATGCCGGCGGTCAGCGACAGCGTCTGGCAGGAGCAGGACACCACGCCCGGCGCGATCGAGGCCGCGCTGCGCCGGATGCTGGCCGACCGCCACAAGGAGAGCGACTCCTACGTCCCCGCACGCGCGCTGAACCTCGTCTGCGTCGTCGACAAGGAGTGGAGCGGCGAGATCGCCAACCGGCTGCGCAAGGTCGGCCGCTACCACGCGTCGCGCACGATCGTCTGCTCGGTCGAGCACGGGCGGACGACCATCGACGCGACCGCGACCATCGCCTCGGACACCGAGCCCAAGCCCGGGGAGTTCGCCCTGCTGCGCGAGACGGTCATCCTCGCGATCGGTGACCGGCATCTGCCGATGCTCAACCAGATCGTCGACCCGCTCGTCGTGACCGACCTCGCGACGGTCGTGTGGTCGCCGCACAACCACCCCGAAGCCGTCGACGCGGTGACCACGGCGCCGCCCGGCGGGGCACCGCTGGCGCAGGTCGTGCTGCTCGACAGCGTCGACGAGCCCGACCCCGACGAGGCGCTGACGCGCGTCGTGGCGCTGTGCGACCGCACCGCCGTCGTCGACCTCGCGTGGCTGCGCTCGGCCCCGTGGCGCGAGCGGATCGCCGCGGTGTTCGACCCGCCGGCCCGCCGCCGGGAGCTCCAGCTCGTGTGCGAGGTCTCGATCGGCGCGCGCCCCGGCTCGGAGACCGCGGCGCTGCTGCTGCTGGGCTGGCTGTGCGCGCAGCTGGGCTGGAACCCCACCCGCCTGGCCCGCCACGGCGACACGCTGACCGGCAAGGTCCGCGCGCGGCGCGGCGACGTCACGCTGAAGGTCGAGCCCGCGCTGCACCTCACGGTCCCCGGCCTCGACGGGATCACCGTGATCACCGAGGACGGCGCCTCGACGTCACTGACCCGCGGCACCGGCGGGCTGACCGAGCGACGCACCGAGCCCGACGGCCGCACGCACGAATGGACCGTGCTCGGCGCCTCCCGCGGCGAGGCGGGCATCCTGGGCGAGGGCATCCGCCAGGCGCTGCTGCGCGACCCGACCTACGCTCCTGCTGTCCGCGCCGCGCGCGCCCTCCTCTGAGACCCCTCTTATGACGACGACCGATCCCATGGCCCGCATCGTGGGCGACGTGCCGCTCGGCGGCTCGCCGTTTCCCCCGATCGCCGAATACGCCTTCCTCTCCGACTGCGAGACGTGCGCGCTCGTCGCCCCGACGGGGAACATCGAATGGATGTGCCTGCCGCGCATGGACGGCCCGTCCGTGTTCGGCTCGATCCTCGACCGCGACGCCGGCGGCTTCCGGATCGGCCCGGCCGACCACTACGTCCCGGCCGGCCGCCGGTACATCCCCGGCACGATGATCCACGAGACGACGTGGGGCACGAAGACGGGCTGGGTCATCGTCCGCGACGTCCTGCTCGTCGGCCCGTGGCACCACCACGACGACCGCTCGGAGACGCACCGCCGGTCCCCGACCGACTACGACGCCGACCACGTCCTGCTGCGCACCATGCGCTGCGTCAACGGGTCGGTGGAGATGGTGCTCGAGTGCGAGCCGGTCTTCGACTACGGGCAGAAGTACGCGAACTGGGAGTACGAGGGAGCCGGGTACGGCGTGGGGATCGCCACCGCGCCGGAGGATCCCCTGAAGCTCACGCTCACGACCGACCTGCGCCTGGGCTTCGAGGGTGGCCGCGCCCGCGCGCGCACGACGCTGCGCGACGGCGACGTGGCCTTCGCCGCGCTGACATGGAGCACGCACGGCGGGCCGCAGACCTACGAGGAGTCCTACGAGCGGCTCGTGAAGACCGCGGACTACTGGCACGAGTGGCTGGCCCACGGCAACTTCCCCGACCACCCGTGGCGGACGTACCTCCAGCGCAGCGCGCTGACCTTGAAGGGCCTGTCGTTCGCCCCCACCGGCGCGATGCTCGCCGCGGCCACGACATCCCTGCCGGAGACCCCGGGCGGCGAGCGCAACTGGGACTACCGGTACTCCTGGATCCGCGACAGCACGTGGATGCTGTGGGGCCTCTATTCGCTGGGCTTCGACTGGGAGGCCAACGACTTCTTCTACTTCATCACCGAGATGCTGGAGGACGGCTCCGACATCCAGGTGATGTACGGGATCGGCGGAGAGCGCGAGCTCGAGGAGAAGACGCTCGCGCACCTCGACGGCTACGAGAACGCGCGGCCGGTGCGCATCGGCAACGGCGCGTACAACCACCGCCAGCACGACGTGTGGGGCGCGGTCCTCGACTCGTTCTACCTGCACACGAAGTCGCGCGACAGCGTGGCCGAGCGCTTCTGGCGCCCACTCTCCCGCCTCGTCGACGAGGCGATCGCCCACTGGCGCGAGCCCGACCGCGGCATCTGGGAGGTCCGCGGCGAGCCCAAGCACTTCACGTTCAGCAAGATCATGTGCTGGGTGGCGTGCGACCGCGGCGCCCGGCTCGCCCGGCTGCGCGACGCGCACGAGCAGGCCACCCGCTGGCAGGAGGCCGCCGACGAGATCAAGGCCGACGTCCTGGCCAACGGCGTCGACGACCGTGGCGTGTTCGTCCAGCACTACGAGACCGAGGCGCTCGACGCGTCGCTGCTGCTCATCCCGATGCTGCGCTTCCTGCCCGCCGACGACCCGCGGGTGCGCGCGACGGTCGAGGCGATCGAGAACGAGCTCACGGAGGACGGGCTCGTGCTGCGCTACCGCGTCGAGGAGACCGACGACGGCCTCACCGGCGAGGAGGGCACGTTCACGATCTGCTCGTTCTGGCTCGTGAGCGCCCTGGCGGAGATCGGCGAGACGGCGCGCGCCCGGCAGCTGTGCGAGAAGCTCCTGAGCTACGCCAGCCCGCTGCTCCTGTACGCGGAGGAGATCGAGGCGCGCTCCGGGCGCCACCTCGGCAACTTCCCGCAGGCGTTCACGCACCTGGCCCTCATCAACGCCGTCATGCACGTCATCAAGGCCGACCAGGAACTCGTCCAGAACGCCACGCCGCCCGGGGCCCGGCCGCCCCACGAGCGCATCCCGAAACTATGACCGTCATCAGTGCCCTCCCCGACGCCGAAGCCGCCTGCCGGCGCGTCGCCAACCTGCTCGCCAGCTACATCGCCGACGCACGTCACTTCGGCGACCAGGTCAACGTCGCCCTCGCGGGCGGCTCGACCCCGCGCCGCGCCTACCAGCTGCTCGCCGACATGGAGGGCTCGTGGGATCACGTGCATCTCTGGCTCGGCGACGAGCGGTGCGTCCCCGACGACGACCCGGAGAGCAATGCGCTCATGGTCGAGGAGGAGATCTGCAAGCGCGCCCGGGCCACCCCGCCGGTGCTGCACCGCATCTCGCACTTCGATCGCCCGGAGGACGCCGCCTGGGCGTACGGGATGGAGATCATCCAGGCGATGGGCCCCAAGCCCGTCTTCGACTTCGTGCTGCTCGGCCTCGGCGAGGACGGGCACACCGCGTCGTTGTTCCCCGGGCACCCCGCGGCCGCCGCGGAGGTCGCCCCGGTCGTGGCCGTGCGCGGCGCGCCGAAGCCTCCGCCGGACCGCATCTCCCTGACCCTGCCGGTCCTACGGCGCGCGAAGAAGACGATCCTGCTGGCGGCCGGCGAGGAGAAGCGCGAGCCGCTCGACCGGGTCCTGGCCGGCGACGAGGGCGTCCCGCCGGGCCGGCTGGGCGCGGGGCTCGACGAGGTCGTCTGTGATGTCGCCGCCCACCCCGGCTGAGCGCGGCGACCTCACCGCGCACCGCCTGCCCGCGGCGGGCGAGCGCCGCGAGGTCGTGCTCGTCCGCCACGGCGAGACGGAGTGGTCGCGCGACCGGCGCCACACGGGCCGCACGGACATTCCGCTGCTGGACGAGGGCCGCGCGCACGTCCGCGAGGCGCTGGCGCCGAAGCTCGCGGGCTGGCCCTTCGCGCTGACACTGTGCAGCCCGCTCGGACGCGCCCGAGAGACCGCGGAGCTCGCCGGCCTGGAGCCCGACGCGTTCGACCCGGACCTGCTCGAGTGGGACTACGGCGACTACGAGGGCATCACCACGGCGGACATCCGCCGCGACCGCCCGGACTGGTTCCTGTGGCGCGACGGCGCCCCGGGCGGCGAGTCGCCCGACGACGTGGCGGCCCGCTGCGACCGCGTGATCGCACGGGTGCTCGACGCGATCGGTGACGGCGAGGACGATGTCGCGGTCGTCGCACATGGCCATCTGCTGCGCGTGTTCGCCGCGCGCTGGCTGGAGCAGCCGCCGGCGTTCGGGTCGCGGCTGTGGCTGGCGACGGGTTCGCTGTCCGTGCTCGGGTTCGAGCGCGAGACGCGGGTCATCCGCCGCTGGAACGCGTAGCGCCCCGCCCCCCACCCCGCCGAACGTCGAAATGTGGCTGCCGGCGGCGTCGAGCGTCGGGATGTGGTGGCTGGCGCCACCACATTCCGACGTTCGGTCAGTCCAGGTCGAACGCCGCCCGGATCGCGCCGGTGAGCTGCGTCTCCTGGGCGTCGAGCAACACGCCGACCTGCGGGCCGAG
>JAEMQS010000036.1 GCA_016463765.1 Solirubrobacteraceae bacterium
GAGCCCTTCTCCACCCTCACCGAAAGGACCGCCGTGTCGACCCCCTCCGTGACCCTGCCGTCCATCCCGCAGGCCGGCATCGGCGCCCGTGTCCGGGCGCTCGCGCCTCCGCGCCCCGAGCTGCTCGTCCTGCTGGCCGTTGCCGCGTTGCTCAACCTCTGGGCACTCGACCAGAACGGCTTCGCCAACGAGTACTACAGCGCCGCCGTGCGCTCGATGACCGAGAGCTGGTCGAACTTCTTCTTCGGCTCGTTCGACAGCGCCGGCGTGATGAACGTCGACAAGCCGCCGCTGGCGCTCTGGGTGCAGGCCGCGTCGGCGAAGGTCTTCGGCGTCTCGAGCTGGAGCATCCTCGTCCCGCAGGCCCTGATGGGCGTCGCGACCGTGGGCATCACCTACGACCTCGTTGCGCGGCGCTTCGGCCGCCTCGGGGGCACGATCGCGGGGGCCACGCTGGCGCTGACGCCGATCGCCGTCGCGATCTCGCGGCACAACAACCCCGACGCGATGCTCGCCCTCTGCGGCGCGGGCGCGCTGTGGTTCCTGGTCAAGGGCCTGGAGGACGGGCGCACGCGTTGGCTCGTCGCCTCGGGCGTCTGCATCGGCCTCGGGTTCGAGGCGAAGATGGCGGCTGCGCTCCTGCTCGTCCCCGCGATGGGCGCGGCGTACCTGTGGGTGGCGCCCGCGGGCCGGCTGGCCGCCGTCAAGCAGCTCGCCGCGGGCGGCGCCGCGATGGTCGCCGTCGGCCTGGCGTGGCCGATGGCCGTGTGGCTGACCCCGGCCGACAGCCGGCCGTGGGTGTCGGGCACGAGCGACAACAGCATCTGGTCGCTGATCTTCGGCTACAACGGCCTCGGCCGCCTGTTCGGCCAGGACGGCGGGCCGGGCGGCGGCGCCGGAGGGCCGGGCGGTGGCGGTGGCGGCATGGGCGGCGTCTTCGGTGGGGACACCGGGGCGCTGCGCCTGCTCAACGACGCGCTCGCCGGGCAGGCGGGCTGGCTGCTGGGCTTCGCCCTGGCGGGCGGCATCGCGGTGGTCGTCGCCTCGCGGCTGCGGCGCACCGACGCCCGGACCGGCTGGATCATCGCCGTCGGTGGTGCGTCGCTGACGATGGCGGTCGCCTTCAGCCGGGCGGAGGGGATCTTCCATCCGTACTACGTCGCGCAGCTCGCGGCCCCGGCCGCCGCGCTGGTCGGCGCGGGCGCGGCGACGATCGCCGGCCGGGGCCTGACGATGCGGGTCGCCGCGCCGCTGGTGATCGCCGTCGCGCTGCTGGTCCAGCTCATCGTCATCGGCCGCTATGACGGGCTGGACTGGGCCACGCCACTCATCATCGGCGCGGCACTGATCGCCGCGGTCGCGCTGGCCACGGAGATCGGCCCCCGTTGGCGGGCCGGCATCGTCGCGGCGTTCGTCGGCGTGCTGCTGCTCGCCCCGGCGTCCTGGGCGGTCCAGACCCTGGGGCACAGCACCAGCAGCACGTTCCCCGCGGGCGGCCCGGCCGAGCAGTCGGGCGGGATGGGCGGCGGGCCGGGCGGTGGCGGCATGGGCGGCGCCGCCATGGGCGGCGGTGGCGGTGGGCCGATGGGCGGCAACGCGTCGTCGGTCAGCACGGCCCTGGCCTACGCCCGCGCCAACGGCGGCGGCACCGTCGCCGTCAGCTCCCAGAACAGCGCCGGGCAGCTGATGGTGCAGGGCGACGCCGACGAGCTCGTCGCCATCGGCGGGTTCTCCGGCCGCGAGAGCCAGGTGAGCGCGGCCTGGCTCGCCGACGCGGTGGAGAGCGGCAAGGTCCGCTGGGTCCTCACCGACGGCGGGACGTCGCCGGGGATGGCCAACGACGGGCGCGTGGGATCCACCCAGGTGATGGCCGCCGTGCAGGAAGCCTGCACCGCGGCGAGCTCATCGGCCGCGCCGTCGGGGATGTACGACTGCCAGGGCGCGAGCGAGGCCCTGCGCGACGCCTGACCCGGGCACGACGAAGGGCCCGGCGTGTGCCGGGCCCTTCGCCTGTGTCCGGAGAGACTGCGAGGGGTCAGCGGCGGCGGTAGGGATCCACCATGACGCTGTCGACGGTCACGCCGATGTTCAGCGTGTTGCCGAAGAGGCCCGTGATGCTTCCGACGAGGTTGGTCCCGGCGCCCCCGATGGCGGTCACCGAGTCGACGAGCGGGTTCTGGCCGATGATCCCCGAGACGGTGTCATTGACGAAGTCGGTGGGGCTGAGCGACGTCAGCTTCAGCTGCACCGTGGTGCTCTTCGTCGTCGGGTTCAGCGGGATGATCGTCGCCAGCGGGCTCTTCGGCGACGCCTGCCAGCGGGTGGGCGTGAGCGACAGCGCCTTGGACGAGACGAGCTCGACGCCGGTGATCTTGCCGGACGCGTCACGGTAGACGACGTGCGCGAGGAACCCGGCGAGCGACATGTTGTCGACCTTGTAGACGAAGCGGAAATGCGGGTGGCTCTCGTCGACGCAGAACTCGGGAGAGATCGCGGACGATCCCAGCGGCATCTGAAGCGACTTCGAACCGCCCGACACGCCGAGCGTCTCGTTGCCGCTCACGATCCTGGCGCCGCGGCTGAGCGTCCAGCCGGCGGTGCCGGATTCGAAGTTGCCGCCGGGGGCGACGGAGTAGTCGGAGACATCGCCGTCGACGCCCTGGAAGGACTTGGCGGTCGGCAGCTCCTGGCACGCCGCGGGTGCGGGGACCGCCGTGCTGGTCACCTGCTCGGACGACGGCGCCGGCGCCGTGGAGACCGTGGCGGCGGTCGTGCCCGAGACGGTCGTCGCCGGCGCGGTCGCCGTGGACGTCGTCTTCGGCTTGAAGAGACTCGAGAACAGCCCCGCCTGTGCGGTGGCGGGCATCGCGGCCGCGGACAGCACGGCAACGGCGGTGACGGCCAATGCAGGCCCCTGCTTACGAAGTGGCATCCTTGCCTCCGGACTCTGGCCAACCCCCTCAGCTGACCGGTACAGCCCCCTTCGGCACCTCAGACCGGGAACTTGAGCGCGATCCGCATGTTTCCGGTATGAGGGAAAAACTGCGCTGTCGGTGTGTCAATTTCGGGCGAAGAGGAGCAGGATCCCGACGAGGTCGCCGTTGTCGGTCTCGGGCACGGCGGAGACCAGGCGGAACCCCTCGGCCTCCCGGCGTTGCAGGGCAGCCTCCACGGCCTCGGTGTTGCGCGCGAGCGTCCCGGTTGGGGTGCGCGTGCGGACGTGTTCGACAGCGTGCTCGGGCATGCGCGCAGTGTGCCGGACGGCGCGGATCTGCGGATGGACCGCCTATGATCTTCGTCATAGATGGCCGCTGACAGTCGCACCCGGATGGTCCAGAGCGCCGCGATGCTCCTGCGCGAGCGTGGTCTGAGCGGCACGAGTTTCCGCGACGTCATCGAACACAGCGGCGCGCCCCGCGGGTCGATCTACCACCACTTCCCCGAGGGCAAGCGCCAGCTCGTGCGTGAGGCCGTCGAGATGTCCGGCGGCTGGGTCGGCGACGCGATCGCGTCGCTCGAGGAGACCGGCGACCCCGTCGAGACGCTGCGCGCGTTCCTCGGGGTGTGGGCCGAGATCCTTCGCGCGAGCGACTTCCGCGCCGGGTGCCCCGTCGTCGCCGTGTCGGTCGAGGCCAACGACGACGAGCCCGAGGTCACGGAGGCGGCGGCCCAGGCGTTCCGGCGCTGGACGCGTGAGCTTGCGGACGGGCTGCATGGCGCAGGCATGGAGGAGGAACGGGCTCGTCGCCTGGCGACGCTCACCGTCGCGGCCATCGAGGGCGCCGTCGTCCTGTGCCGCGCCGAGCGCAGCACCGCGCCGCTCGACGATGTCGGCGCCGAGCTCGAGGCATCACTGCGGACCGCGCTCGTCGCGGTCTGATCAGCCGCGCGCGGCGTCGCGCTCGGCCAGGTCGCGCAGGTTCAGCAGCTGGCGGCGCATCATCACGAGGTCGCCGGCGGCCAGGAACAGGCCGGCGGCTCCCGCGCCGAACGGCATGCGCGGCGCGCGCCAGAGCATCCGCACGTAGATGCGCGCGCCTCGCGGGCCCGGGCGCGCCGCGTAGGTCACCGCGACGGGACCGGGCATCCCGTCGACCCACAGCGTCACGTGGTCGCCGGGCGCGAAGCTCGACAGCGTGAAGAACGTCATGAACGTGATCCCGGGCTGCAGGTCCTCCAGCCCGGGCGTGAGCTCCTGCGGGCTGCGGCGGCCGAAGTTGTCGATCGTGTCGTAGCTGTACGGCGCGGCGCGCAGCTGGCACAGCCAGCGGAAGACCAGCGGCACGGGGGCGGCGACGTCGACGGCGCGGTGCAGGACGATGTCGGCGTCGGGGAGGAGGCGGTCGCACGGCTCGGGCCGGGCGACCTCCGCGTCGGTCGCGCCCCAGTTCGCGACCCTTCCGGGAAGGCGCATGTCCTAGGTACGGCCGGAGGCGGGCAGTTCGACGACCGGCAGCTCGCCGGCCTCGAAGCAGTCGGCGACGTCCTCCGGGACCCCGGCGATCTGGCCGCCCGCGCAGTCCTCGGCGTCGACATGGCGGCGGGGGTTCGTGATGCCCGCAAGACCGAGCAGCCCTCCGAGCGCGACGAGCGCGGCGGAGATCGCCATCGCGCGACGGAAGGCGTCGACCGACGCGTCCTGGACCGCGGCGGAGACCGCCTGGGCCTCGGCCGGCGGGAGGCCGCTCGTGTCGGCCTGTGCAAGCGTCTGCTCCCGTGCGACGGCCACGACGCGCTCGCCGGCGGGGGTGAGGGGGACCCCAGCGAGCTGGTCGTCGATCGCCGACGCGAACACCGCGGCCACGACCGCGCCCAGCGCGGCGATCCCCATCAGGCCCGCCACACGCGCGATGGCGTTGTTGACCCCCGACGCGATGCCGGCGTTCGACTCGTCGGCGTCGGCGAGGACCGTCGCGGTGAGCGGAGCGACCGTCATTGCGAGGCCCAGGCTGAAGACGAGCAGCCCGGGAAGGACGTCGACGGCGTACGTCACGTCGGCGTCGATGCGCACGAACCACGCGAGGCCGGCCGCGGCGACCAGCGGACCGACCCCCATGAAGAACCGCGGGCCGAACCGGTCGGCGAGCGCGCCGAAGCGCTTGGACAGCAGGAACATCACGACGGTCGAGGGCAGCGTCGCCAGCCCGGCCTCCAGCGCGTTGAACCCGGCGACCTGCTGGAGGAACAGCACGAGGAAGAAGAAGGTGATCGACAGGCCGCCGTACATCGAGAACGTCTCCAGGTTCCCGATCGCGAAGTTGCGCCGGCGGAACAGACCGAGCGGGAGCATCGGGTCGGCGGTGCGCGCCTCGTGGACGAGGAACGCGGCGAAGATCGCGACGCCGCCGATCAGCGGACCGGCGACCTCGATGGACGTCCAGCCCATGTCCGGCTGGCGGATCAGCGCGTAGACGGGGCCGGCCAGGCCGACCGCGCAGAGCGCCGCTCCCGCCCAGTCGACGCGTCGTCGCACGCGGCCGGGCTCCGGAGCCGGGATCGCGACGACGACCAGGGCGAGGGTGGCGATCACGAACGGCACGTTGATCGCGAAGATCCACCGCCACGACGTGGTGTCGATGAGCCACCCGCCCACGAACGGCCCGATGACCATGGCGATGCCCGCCCACGCGGTCCACGACCCGATCGCCGCGCCGCGTTCGTCGGGCGGGAACGCGCTGACGATCACCGCGAGCGCGCTGGGGGTGAGCAGCGCGCCGAAGACGCCCTGGATCGCGCGCGCGCCGACGAGGACCTCGATCGTCGGCGCGAGCGCGCACCCGAGCGACGCGACACCGAACCCGGCGACCCCGAGCGCGAAGATGCGCCGCTCGCCGTAGACGTCACCGAGCGAGCCGCCGATGAGGATCAAGGAGCCGAGGGTCAGCAGGTAGGCGTTCGACACCCACTGCTGTCCGGCCAGTCCGCCGCCCAGATCGTCCTGGATCGCGGGCAGCGCGACGTTGATCACCGTCGCGTCGAGGCCCGCGACGAACGAGCCCATGATCGCGGCGACGAGGACGAGGCGCTTGCGTCCCGGGGTGAGGCCGGAGGCGGTGATGCGGCGACGGTAGCACCGGTGCGCGGCTGTCTGCCGCCGTTGTTCAGGAAGCCCTCAGGAAGCCTCAGGGCGGCGGGCGGCGCGGCCGGGAGCCTCCAGGTCGTCAACCACCACGACCCAGGAGGTCACCATGCTCCGCCACACCACGGCACTGGCGCTCGCGGCCGGCGCGCTCGCCGCGCTGCCCGCCACAAGCCACGCAGCGACGATCACCACGAACGGCGCCGACGTGCTGTTCGCCGCCAAGGGCGGTGAGCGCAACAACGTCCGCGTGTTCCTCCAGAACAGCGCGCTCATGATCCAGGACACGGGTGCACCGCTCAGCGCGAGCGGTCGCTGTCGGATCACAGCCCCCGGCCTGGCCACCTGCGGCACCTCCGGCACGGAGTTCCTGAAGGTCCGCCTCGGCGACAAGGACGACGTCGCCGAGATGACCGTGCCGAAGCTGGTCGCGCAGTTCCAGGGCGACGACGGGCAGGACACGTTCTTCGCGAACGTCAAGACGACCCCGTCGCGCACCGCGTACCACGGCGGCTTCGGTCTCGACGTCGTCGACTACAACGGCACGACATCGGGGATCGACGTCGACCTCGACAACGTCGCCGACGACGGGCGGACGGGTACCAACGACATCGACAACGTCGGCCCGACGACCGAGAGCATCCGCGGGTCGATTTTCGACGACGTGCTCATCGGCGACGAGGGCAACAACATCATCGAGGGCCGCGCGGGCAACGACACGCTCGTCGGCGGCGAGGGCATCGACCGCTTCGAGGAGGGGCCCAGCGCGAACGGCGCCGATCGCATGTTCGGCGGCGGGGGCGAGAACGACCAGGTCGACTACCGCGCGCGGACCGGTGGCGTGAACGTCTCACTCGACGATCGCGCCGGTGACGGCGCGCCGGGCGAGGGCGACGACGTCCGCGCGGACGTCGAGCACGCGGCCGGCGGCGGCGGCTCGGACACCCTGACCGGCAGCGCGTCGTCGAACATCCTCGAGGGCGGCACCGGGATCGACACCCTGGCCGGGCTCGGCGCCAACGACTACCTCATCGTCTCCGACGGCAAGGGCGACGACACGGTGGGCTGCGGTGAAGGCGACCGCGACTTCGTGCAGAACGACACCGGCGACATCCTTGGCCGGGACTGCGAGGGCCGCACCACGACGACGGCCGTCGGTGTGTTCTCGATGCCGGCGCGGTTCACGGCCCGGCCCGGCCGGACGTCGGCGCTGACGATGCGCTGGACGCATCCGGTGCGCTGGGATCGCCTGGACGAGGTGACGATCCGCCTGTCCGACCGCGGGCGCACGGTCGGCCGGATCACGGTCGAGCAGGAGACCGGGACCGTGCGCGCGAGCGGCGCGATCGAGGTCACCCGCGCGAGCCGGGTGACCGGCCGCGGCGACGAGCGGACCATGACCGCGCGCCTGCCGATCCGGGTCTCTGAGCGCCTCGCCGGCCGGACGCTGACCGCGCAGATCGGCGCCACCGAGGACGGGGGCCGCCGCCAGGCCCTGAAGACCGCCGGGCGCATCCGCGTCCTTGCCCGCTGACCCATCGACCCCGAAAGGCATACGACCATGCACATCCAGATCGTGGAGTTCGAGCTCCAGGGCGTCGGCCGCGGCGACTACGAGGCACAGTGCGCGCAGCTCGCACCGGCCTTCGCCGACCTGCCGGGCCTCGTCAGCAAGCAGTGGATCATCGATCCTGAGTCCAACCGCGCGGGAGGCGTCTACATGTGGGCCGACCGCGCGGCGTGCGACCGGTACGTCACCGGCCCGATGTTCGGAGCCGTGCAGGCGAACCCCGCGTTCGCGAACGTGCGAACGCGCCGGTATGACCTGCTTGCCGGCCCGAGCGCGGTCACGTGCGGGACGACGCCCGCGGTGCCGGGGTTGCGGTGAGCGGGCACGGCGGCTACAAGCCAAGCAGGCCATGACCGCCGTGACCCGCACGCTGCAGCAGATCCTCGACGAACAGGCGGGCGCCCTCGTCGGCCGCGACCACGAGCTCGCGCAGCTCATGGCGCTGGTCACCGGGGAGCGCCCGCTCGTCGCGGCGGTGGACGGCATCGCGGGGGTGGGCAAGTCGACACTCGTGCGCGCCTTCGCCGGGCGCGCGCGGGCCGCGGGTGCCGCCGTCGTGCAGCTCGACGGGGCGGCGATCGAGCCGACCGAGCGTGGCTGGCTGGCGGCGCTCGGTGACGTGATGGGCGAGCCGCTGGCGTCGCTCGACGCCGCGACCCACCTGCTCGCGTCGGCCACGCGGACCGTGCTGGTCGTCGACA
This sequence comes from Solirubrobacteraceae bacterium, assembly GCA_016463765.1. GTDB lineage: Bacteria > Actinomycetota > Thermoleophilia > Solirubrobacterales > Solirubrobacteraceae > Svornostia. The sequence continues at coordinate 8,351 of JAEMQS010000036.1, forward strand.
CGTTCGAGCGGCTGCTGCTGATCGACGACTGGCTGCGTCGCGCCTTCATCCCGGCGCTGCCCGACAACGTGCGGGTCCTGGTGGCCGGGCGCGAACCGCTCTCCAGCCCGTGGGCCGGGTCGTTCGGCGACCTCCTCGTCACGCTCCCGCTCGTGAACCTCGGCCGGGCCGACGCCGAGGAGCTCCTGCGTCGCGCCGACGTCCCCGAAGCCGACCGGGCGCGCGTGCACCGGCTGGCGCACGGCCACCCGCTGTCGCTGCGGCTGGCCGCCTCGGCGCTCGCGGCACGCCCCGAGCTGACGCTCGACCAGGCGGCGGTTCCGGCGGTCGTCGACGAACTCGCCGCGCTCTACCTCGACGGGCTCGACCCGCCCACGCGCCGGGCACTCGACGCGGCGGCGGTGGTGCGCCGGCCCACGCGGTCGGTGCTGGCAGCGATGCTCGGCGACGGAGACGACGCCTGGCGGCGTATCGACGCGCTCCCGTTCGCGTCGACCGGGCCGGACGGGCTCGTCCTGCACGACACGGTCCGTGAGGCGCTCGACGCGATGCTGCGCGCGGCCGACCCCGAGCGCCGGCGCCGGCTGCGCGCCGCCGCCTTCGGGCAGCTGCGTGATGAGGCCGTCGACGCGACACCGCGTGAGCTCTGGCGCTACACGGCGGACCTCTTGTTCCTCGTCGAGCAGCCCGCGGTGCGGGAGGGGTTCTTTCCCAGCGGCGCCGCGCAGTTCGCTGTCGAGCAGGCGAGCGCGGCGGACATCCCGGCCGTGCTGGAGATCACCGAGCATCACGACGGGCCGGAGACCGCTGCCCTGATCGCCCGGTGGTGGGATGCGGTGCCGCAGGGCTTCCGGGTCGCGCGCGACCGCAGCGGCGACGTGGCGGCGTACTCGCTCATCGCCGAGCCGGCCGCCGTCGGCGCGCGGCTGCTCGACGCCGACCCGGTGGCGGCGCCGTGGCGTGAGCACCTGCGCCGCAGCGGCCTCGGCCGCGAGCACCGCGTGCTGTTCAACCGGCGGATGCTCCTGCGCGACTCGGGCGAGGACCCCGGGCCCGCGACCGCCGCGCTGTGGATCGACGCCAAACGCCAGTACATGGAGCTGCGCCCGCACCTCCGGCACGTCTATCTCACGCTGCGCGACACGTCGATCTACACCGAGCAGCTGATCCCGCTGGGCTTTCGCCAGCTGACGTCATCTCCGGCGCTGCTGGACGGGCACCCGTTCCATGCGTGTGTCCTGGACTTCGGGCCGCGTTCGGTCGACGGGTGGCTCGCGTGGCTGGTGGCCGTCGAGCTGGAGCTGGATGCCGGGCCGCAGCTGGACCTCGCCGCGCGAGAGCTGCGGGCGGGTGAGGACCGCGTGGCCCTCACCCAGCTGGAGTGCGACCTGCTCGCCTACCTGCACGATCGCGCGGGCCACGCCGTGCCGCGGGCCGAGCTCCTGCGTGAGGTCTGGGGCCACCAGGTCTCCGGTGACGGGAACGTCATCGAAGCGGCCGTCAGCGCGCTGCGCCGCAAACTCGGCGAGCACGCCGACGTCGTCGAGACCGTGCGCGGCGTCGGCTACCGCTGGCCCGGCGGCTGACCATCCCTCACGCGGGCGTGGCGGAGGGACCCCAGGCGGCGGACGCCGCGGCGGCGGTGACGAACGCCTCGACGCCGCGCGCGCGCCGCCCGAGGACCGCCTCGACGTCACCGGTCGGCCGCGAGCCGTGCCCGTCGCGGATGACGTCGAACAGGCCGGCCAGGAGCTCCGCGTAGTCCGCGGGCACACCGGCGCCCTGCACGCCCTCGATCCAGGCGGCCCGGTCGGCATCGACGTAGCGCACCTCGCGCCCGGTGGCGGCCGAGATGCGCGCCGCCAGTTCCGCGTGGGTGATCGCCTCGGGCCCGGTGAGGTTGTACTCGCGCCCGGCATGCGCGGCCGGGTCGACGAGCGTCGCGGCGGCGACCGCGGCGATGTCCTCGGCGTCGATGAAGGCCTCGGCGCCGTCGCCCGCGGGCAGCGCGAGCGTGCCCTCCGCGATCATCGGCGCCATGAAGCCCTCGGTCAGGTTCTGCAGGAACCAGGACGGGCGCAGGATGGTGTGGGTGATGTCGTCGCGCCCGACGAGCATCAGCTCGATCGCGCGCAGCGCCGCCTCGGGCGGCGCGAACTGCACGCCGCCCGCGCTGAGGAACGTCACGTGGCGCACGCCGGCCGCGACGGCCTCGTCGAGGAACGCGCCGACGAGCGGCGCGTGGTCGAGGCGCAGTGCCGGCGGGACGAGGTAGACGCGGTCGGCGCCCTGGAGCGCCGCGGTGCGGCTCGCCGGGTCGTCCCAGTCGAACGAGACGTCCGCGCCGGAGCGTGCTGCGGTGCGGACGCTGTGACCCTGGTCGCGGAGGATGGTGGCGAGGCGGCGGCCGGTCTTGCCGGTGCCGCCGAGGATGAGGATGTCGGTCATGACGCGCACTTCATCGCACGGTGAGTGGACGTTCCATGTTTGAAACGCGCAAAGGCATATGCGATCGTCTTGGCCCATGGATGTTCTCGCTGACCTCCTCGAACGCTCACGTGCGCGGGGTGCCGCCTTCGCGCACTCCGCGATGCAGGCACCCTGGGGGCTGGCGTTCGACGACGACCAGGAGCTGGGGATCCACGCGGTCGTCGCCGGCGACGTGACACTGGAGTACGGCGACGGCGAGTCGCTGCACCTGCTGGCAGGCGACATCGCGCTCGTGCGCGGGGTGGCCCACCGCCTCGTCGACGCGCCGGGCGCGCAGTGCCTGACGCTGCCGGAGTTCCTCGCGACCGGTGCGGTCGCCGGCTCGCCGCGGCGCTACGCCAACGGGCCGGGCCCCCCGACGTCCGAGTTCTTCTGCGGCGCGTATCTCTTCTCCGGCGACCTCTGCCGCGAGCTGCTCGCCGAGTTGCCGCCCGTCGCGCACGTCCGTCCACAGGCGGGAGGTTCGCTGCGGCTGGCGCTCGATCTCCTCGCCCGCGAGATGGGGCGCGACGCGCCGGGGCAGCAGACCATCCTCGACCGCCTGCTCGACGTCGTGCTCGTCCACGCGCTGCGCGAGCTCTTCTCCCGTGAGGGCGCCGGCGCCCCGCACTGGTACCGCGCGCTGGACGATCCCGAGGTCGGGGCGGCACTGCGCGCGATCCACGGGGACCCGGCGCGAGGGTGGAGCGTCGGCGACCTGGCCGGGGAGGTCGGGCTCAGCCGGGCGGCGTTCGCAAGGCGCTTCTCGCTGCTCGTGGGCGAGCCGCCGCTGGAGTACGTCACGAGCTGGCGGATGGCGCTGGCGCGCGAGCGACTGCGCCATGGCGACGCGGGCCTGGCCGCCATCGCGCACGAGATCGGCTACGCGTCGGAGTTCGGCTTCGCCGCCGCGTTCAAGCGCCGCCACGGCATCGCGCCCGGGCGGTGGCGCGCGCAGGTCCGCGACGAGGATCGCGCCGTCGCGTCCTAATCGGACTGCGGTCCGCTTCTGCTAGTCTCAGGACCATGCAGATCGGGATCGACAGCTTCGTCTCCACCGTCACCGACCCGGACACCGGCGTCACGCTCCGTCCGGACGAGCGGATGGCGAACCTGCTCGAAGAGGTCGAACAGGCCGACCGATCCGGGCTCGACACCTTCGGTGTCGGCGAGCACCACCGGGAGGACTTCCTCGACTCGGCCCCGTCGCTGATCCTGGCCGCGGCGGCCGCGCGGACCGAGCAGATCCGCCTCAACAGCGCGGTCACGGTGCTCAGCGCCGCCGATCCGGTCCGCGTCTTCCAGCAGTTCGCCACGCTCGACCTGCTCAGCGGCGGCCGGGCCGAACTGGTCGTCGGTCGCGGGTCGTTCACCGAGGCGTTCCCGCTGTTCGGCCTCGCGCTCGAGGACTACGACACGCTGTTCGCCGAGAAGCTCGACCTGCTGCTGCGCATCCGCGAGAACCCGACGGTCCACTGGTCTGGCCAGCACCGCGCGCCGCTCACCGGCCAGGGTGTCTTCCCGCGCCCGGTGCAGGACGAGCTGCCGGTCTGGGTCGGCGTGGGCGGCAGCCCGGAGTCGTTCGTGCGGGCGGGCGCGCTCGGTCTTCCCCTGATGGTCGCGATCATCGGCGGGGAACCGCGCCGCTTCCGGCCGCTGGTGGACCTCTACCGCGAAGCCGCGCGCCGGGCGGGCCACGCGCCCGAGGACCTCAAGGTGTCGATCCACGTCCCGGGCCTGATCGCGGACACGACCGACGAGGCGGCGGACCTGTTCTACCCCGGCTACGCGCAGATGTTCGGCCGGATCGGCCGCGAGCGCGGGTTCCCGCCGGTCACGCGCGCGGGCTACGACGCGACGCGTGGACCGACCGGCGCGCTGTTCATCGGCGACCCCGAGACGGTCGCGACGAAGATCGTCGCGGTGTCCGAGGCGCTTGGCGGGATCGACCGGGTCACGCTGCAGATGACCAACGAACGGCTGGCGCACCGGGCGATGCTCCGCAGCATCGAGCTGCTCGGTGCCGAGGTCAAGCCGCTCGTGCGCTGACGTCAGCCTCCGGGGAGCCGACGAGCCGCTCGTGGTCGAGTCGCTCGAAGGCGGACATCAGCCACGGGTCGAAGAACGTGCCGGTCTGGCTGCGCATCTGCGCAAGTGCGTCCTCGACGGTCATCGCGGCCTTGTACGGCCGCTCGTGCGTCAGCGCGTCGAAGATGTCGGCGACCATCACGATGCGGCTCTCGATGGGGATGTCCTGCCCGGCGATGCCGACCGGGTAGCCGCTGCCGTCCCACCGCTCATGGTGTGAGAGCGCGATGCTCGCGGCCATCTCCAGGTACGCGGAGCTGGAGCCGGCGAGGATGTCGGCACCTGCGGTGGTGTGGGTCTTGACCACCTCGAACTCCTCGGGCGTGAGCTTGCCGGGCTTGAGCAGGATCCGGTCGGGGATCGCGACCTTGCCGATGTCGTGCAGCTCGGCCGCGCGGCGCAGGATCGCGACGTGGTCGCGCTCGAGCCCGACGGCCTCCCCGAGCAGTGCGGCGATGTGTCCCACGCGCTCGGTGTGGTGGTGGGTGTCGTCGTCGCGGTACTCGGCCACGCGGGCGAGGTGGCCGAGCATGTCGAGGTGCGCGCGCTCGAGCGCCTCGGTCCTGCGCGCGACGAACGCCTCGAGCTCGGAGTTCTGCTCGGCCAGCCGCCGCTCGAGGCGCCGGGTGCGCAGGAGGTTGCTCGCGCGCAGGCAGACCTCCTCGTGGTCGAACGGCTTGGTCAGGAAGTCCGTCGCGCCGAGGGCGAGGGCACGCCGCCGCGTCTCGATGGTGGTGTCCGCGGTGAGCATGAGGATCGGCATGGGGACCGTCGTGGCGCTGCGGGCAGCCTTCAGCCGGCGCATGACCTCGAACCCGTCCGGGGCGGGCATCTGCAGGTCGAGCATCAGGATGTCCGGCTCCCACGACGCGACGAGGTCCTCGACGGTCGAGGAGTCGGTCGTCGTGCGGATCTCCTGAAAGCCCCAGTCGCGCAGCAGGCGCAGGAGCAGGGCGATGTTGAACGCGGAGTCGTCGGCGATGAGCACGCGCATCGTGCGGACGTCGTCCGACGCCGCCGTGGCTCCGGCGGGATGGGGGGCGGCCGCGTGGGCAGGGTCGGCGCTCATGTCTGAATCTGTCGCCAGCGCCGTGCGGACAGCCGACTGCGCGGCGCAGAAACGGACGACCGCGTGACCGGCGTATCCCCATAACCGGTCAGGCGCTGTTGCGGTTCCGCACCCCTCCGCCGGCCCGCGCGCGTTGGCGCAGTCGGGCACGAATTCTTCGCTCTTTGCGGGTTTTTGCTCGGCAAGGGGGGCGAGTTGTGCGGTTGGCTGACCTCTGAAGTTCGACCGAGCAAGCGGCGGGGGCGTCAGCGTGGCCACAGTGCAGGAGCGACCGGGGGATGAGGCGGCTGAGCCGTCGCCCGTCGCGCTGCTCGAGGACGGGCCGGCGCGGACGCTGATGTCGGAGGCCGATGCCGAGCAGCTGGTCCTGACCGTGCTGGGGCGGCACGCCGATTCGCTGCTGCGGACCGCGCGCACGCATTCGCTGAACGCCGACGATGCGCAGGACGCCTATCAGCGCGGGTTGGAGATCTTCCTTCGCCACGTGCGCCGTCTGGATCCGGCGCGGGCGCATTCGTGGCTGCATCAGGTGATCAAGCATGAGGCGATGGCGGTGCGCAAGGGGCGTCAGCGCGAATTGCCGCCCGACGAGATTGATCTCGACGCGCGTGAGTCCGAGCATGTCTCTGACCCGGCTGATGCGCTGCTGCGGATCGATCGCGTCCAACGGTCGGCGGCGGCCTTGCAGCAGCTCAAGCCGCAGGAGGTCCAGGCGTTGTGGCTGAAGGCCAGCGGTCACAGCTACGAGGAGATCGCTGAGCGGCAGCAATGGTCGAGAACGAAAGTGAACCGGTGCCTGACGGAGGGCCGCAAGGCGTTCCTCGGGCGCTACGCCGAGCTGGAGTCCGGTGAGCAGTGCGAGCGGTGGGCACCGGCTCTGAGCGCGCTGCTCGACGGTGAGGCGAAGGCGAAGGACGCCCAGGCGCTGCGCGGGCACCTGCGGTCGTGTCCGGGCTGCCGGGCCACGCTGCGGGCGCTGCACGAGGGCGGCGGCGACCTGCGGGTCCTGTTCCCGGTGCCGCTGGTCATCGGCCAACAGGCGGCCGAGCATCACGACGCGACGGCGAACCTCGCGCTGCGGGTGTACGAGGCGATCGTCGGCGGCGTGCACGAGCGGGCGTCGGCGTCGGTGATGCGGATGCACGCGTTCGTGGAGGCGGCCTCGGCGACGAAGGTCGCGGCGGTGGCGGCGTCCGCAGCGGTGGTGGCGGGCGGCGGGACGGTGGCTGTCGACCAGGTGCGCGAGCGCGACGGCGAACCGCCGGTCGAGCGGGCCGCACCAGCGCCGGTCGTCGCGGCGGCAGCCGCGGCGCCGCCGGCGTCGGCGCCCGTGCGCGCGACGGCGGCGACGTCGGTCACGCGCGTGGCGGCCGCGTCGAAGCGCGCGGCCGAGCGTGACGTCGCGCGCGAGCGGGCGGCTGCGCGGGCACGGGCCCGCGCGCGAGCGGCGGCGCGCGAGCGGGCTGCCGAGCGGCGTGCGGCGCAGCGGCGCTCGCAGGCGCGGGCGGCGGCCGCAGCGGCTCCGGCGCCGGCGTCAGCTCCGTCCGGTGCGGAGTTCTCCCTAGGAGCGCCCGCTCCGGCACCCACGTCCGGGACGACGGGTGGCGGTGGGACGTCCGGCGGCTCGAGCTCCTCCGCCTCGGCGGGTGCGGAGTTCGGTCCGTGACATCGACCCGTCGCGTGGTCTTGCGGGCCGCGATCGTCGTACGTTTGACGTCCCTGCGACCGCGGCAACCCCGTATCCGACCATGATCGACGGCATCTGCGAACTCACGCTCGAGGTCACCGACCTCGACCGCGCACTGGCGTTCTACGCCGGCACGCTCGGCCTCTCCGAACTCCAGCGCGAGGACGACCGTGTGTGGCTCGAGGTCAGCGAGCATGTCCGGCTCGGCCTGTGGACCCCGGGGGAGAAGGAGCACGGCGACCAGGGCGGCCGGCACGTCCACTTCGCGTTCTCCGCCAGCCCCGGTGGTCTCGACGACGTGTACGCCCGCCTGACCGAGGCCGGCCACGGTGTCGAGGGACCCATCGAGCACGACGGCGGCGACCGGTCGATCTACGTCGAGGACCCCGAGGGGAACGTCGTCGAGGTCTGGGACTTCCTCGCGCGCGGCGAGGGCGCGCGCGAGGGCATGGACGCGCTCGCCGACTGAACAAGTCGGTCCCATGTGGCACGATCACCTCCGTGACCAGCCGATCCGCCGCGGCGCCTGACCGAAGCGACCTCGCGCGGCTGCGCCGCGTCCGCGACCGGATGGACCGCGAGTACGCGCAGCCCCTGGACGTCGAGGCGCTGGCCCGCGACGCCCTCATGTCGGCCGGGCACTTCAGCCGCGCGTTCAAGCGGGCGTACGGCGAGTCGCCCTACGCGTACCTGATGACCCGCCGCATCGAGCGCGCCATGGCGCTGCTGCGCCGCGGGGACCTCAGCGTCACCGAGGTCTGCTTCGAGGTGGGCTGCACCTCGCTGGGGACGTTCAGCACGCGCTTCACCGAACTTGTCGGCGTCTCGCCGAGCGTCTATCGCCGCGAGGCGGCGGACGCGACGGTGGGGATGCCGCCGTGTGTCGCCAAGCAGGTGACGCGACCGATCAGGAATCGAGAAGCGACGACCCCGACCCGCGCGTAGCGTGCCCGCCATGGACATCACCATTCACTCCAGCATGCTCCCCCAGGACGACCCGGACGCCGCGGTGGCGTTCTACCGGGACGTCCTCGGCTGGGAGGTCCGCAACGACGTCGGGTACGAGGGGATGCGGTGGATCACCGTGGGACCGGCCGATCAGCCGGACACCGCGGTCGTCCTGTACCCGCCCGCGGCGACGCCTGGCATCACCGACGACGAACGGGGCCTCATCGAGGCGATGATGGCCAAGGGCACATTCGCCAGCCTGAACATGGCGACGTCCGACGTCGACGCGACGTTCGCCAGGCTGCAGGCCAAGGACGGCGTCGAGATCGTCCAGGAGCCGACCGACCAGCCGTACGGCCTGCGGGACTGCGCGTTCCGCGACCCCGCCGGGAACCTGCTGCGCATCCAGCAGCGGAGCTAGCGCGCGTGCACACGGCCGACAGCCACGAGATGATCCGCGTGCAGGGCGCGCGGGTCAACAACCTCAAGGACGTCAGCGTGGAGATCCCGAAGCGCCGGCTGACGGCGTTCACCGGCGTCTCCGGCTCGGGGAAGAGCTCGCTGGTCTTCGGCACGATCGCCGCGGAGTCCCAGCGGCTGATCAACGAGACGTACAGCGCGTTCGTCCAGGGCTTCATGCCCACGATGGCGCGCCCGGAGGTCGACGTCCTCGACGGGCTGACGACGGCGATCATCGTCGACCAGGAACGGATGGGGGCGGACGGCCGCTCAACGGTCGGCACCGCCACGGACGCCAACGCGATGCTGCGGATCCTGTTCAGCCGACTCGGCAAGCCGCACATCGGGTCGCCGCAGGCGTTCTCCTTCAACGTGGCCTCGGTCAGCGCGAAGGGCGCGATCACGATCGAGAAGGGGAACAAGAAGACGGTCAAGGCGAGCTTCAACCGGCTCGGCGGGATGTGCCCGCGCTGCGAGGGCCGCGGGTCGGTCAACGACTTTAACCTGGACGCGCTCTACGACGAGGACCTGTCGCTGAACGAGGGCGCGATCACCATTCCCGGCTACAGCATGGAGGGCTGGTACGGGCGCATCTTCCGTGGCTGCGGGTACTTCGATCCGGACAAGCCGATCAAGAAGTACACGAAGAAGGAGCGCGACGACCTCCTGTACAAGGAGCCCACGAAGATCAAGATCGACGGGATCAACCTGACGTACGCCGGGCTCATTCCGACGATCCAGAAGTCGATGCTCTCCAAGGACGTCGACGCGCTCCAGCCGCACATCCGCGCGTTCGTCGAGCGGGCCGTGATCTTCACCACGTGCCCGGAGTGCGACGGCACCCGCCTGAGCCAGGAGGCGCTGTCGTCGAAGATCAAGGGCGCGAACATCGCGGAGGTCTGCGCGATGCAGATCACCGACCTCGCCGACTGGGTGCGCGACCTCGACGAGCCGTCGGTCGCGCCGCTGCTCACCGCGCTGGGGGAGAACCTCGACTCGTTCGTGGAGATCGGGCTCGGCTACCTCTCACTCGACCGGCCGTCGGGCACGCTGTCCGGCGGCGAGGCGCAGCGCACGAAGATGATCCGCCAGCTCGGCTCGTCGCTGACCGACATCACGTACGTCTTCGATGAGCCGACGGTCGGGCTGCACCCGCACGACATCGAGCGGATGAACGCGCTGCTGCTCCAGCTGCGCGACAAGGGCAACACGGTGCTCGTCGTCGAGCACAAGCCTGAGGCGATCGCGATCGCGGATCACGTGGTCGACCTCGGTCCGAAGGCGGGCGCCGACGGCGGCGAGGTGGTCTTCGAGGGCACCGTCGAGGGGCTGCGCGCGAGCGACACGCTGACCGGCCGGCACCTCGACGACCGGGCGACGCTGAAGGACGAGGTGCGCGCGCCCACCGGCAGGCTGGAGATCCGCGGCGCCGACACGCACAACCTCCAGGACGTCGACGTCGACATCCCGCTCGGCACGCTGGTCGTCGTGACCGGGGTGGCCGGCTCGGGCAAGAGCTCGCTGATCCACGGGTCGGTGGCCGGCCGCGAGGGCGTCATCGAGGTCGACCAGAGCGCTATCCGCGGGTCGCGGCGGAGCAACCCGGCGACGTACACCGGCCTGCTCGACCCCATCCGCAAGGCGTTCGCGAAGGCCAACGGCGTCAAGCCGGGGCTGTTCAGCGCGAACTCCGACGGCGCGTGCCCGAACTGCAACGGCGCCGGGGTGATCTACACCGACCTCGGGATCATGGCGACCGTCGCCAGCCCGTGTGAGGTGTGCGAGGGCAAGCGGTTCGACGCGTCGGTGCTGGAGTACCGGTTCGGCGGCCGGGACATCAGCGAGGTGCTCGCGATGTCGGTCAACGAGGCCGAGGCGTTCTTCGGCGACGGCGACGGGAAGCTCCCGGCTGCCCACAAGATCCTCGTGCGGCTCGTCGACGTCGGGCTCGGATACCTCAGCGTCGGGCAGCCTCTGACGACCCTGTCGGGCGGCGAGCGCCAGCGCCTGAAGCTCGCGACGCAGATGGCCGGAAAGGGCGACATCTATGTCCTCGACGAGCCGACCACCGGCCTGCACCTCGCCGACGTCGAGCAGCTGCTGAGCCTCCTCGACCAGCTCGTCGACGACGGCAAGTCGGTGATCGTCATCGAGCACCACCAGGCGGTGATGGCGCACGCCGACTGGATCATCGACCTGGGTCCCGGGGCGGGACACGACGGCGGCAAGATCGTCTTCGAGGGCCCGCCCGCCGACCTGGTCGCCGAGGCGTCGACGCTGACGGGCAAGCACCTCGCCGAGTACGTCGGCGCTTGACGGGCTCACCGCGCCTGCGCGCGACAACCGCGCAACCTCATGTGAGTAGACACGTTCTACTGTGTATGAGGAAGGCAACGCTGACGACCATGACGGGCCTGCTGCTCGTCCTCCCTGCTTCCGCCTCCGCGGACTACTGCATGGGCGAAACGCGAACGACCCAGATCGAGCGGGCGACGGCGGACGTCGCCGTTGTCGCCGATCGAAGTGTCGGGCCGATCGCGATCGGGATGACGAGGCGGGAGGTCAGCGCGGTCTCCGGGCGGCCGACGCGGATGCGGACCGGCTGGCGCTGGCGGGTCTCGGGCATGCCGGTCACCGTGAAGTTCGGGCGCTACGGGCGCGCCTACTCCATCCTCGCCGACTCACGCCGGCTCACCGTCGGAGGGGTGGCGCTCCGTGCCGGTGCCGACGCCGTGCAGCCGCTGCTCACGGGAGCCATTCGAAGCGAGTGCCTTGGACAGGATGTGACGTTGACCGTGTCGAACGCTGCGCGCCCGCGGCTGACCAGCGTCACCTTCCCGGTACAAGAGCGCTGGCTGCCGCGGGTGACCGTCGTCGACGGCGCGTTGCGCCGCTGACGCTCAGCGCACCTCGAACAGCCCTGCCGCGCCCATCCCGCCGCCGACGCACATCGTCACGACCACGTGCTCGACGCTGCGCCGACGGCCCTCGATCAGCGCGTGGCCGACGAGCCGCGTACCGCTCATCCCGTACGGGTGGCCGACGGAGATCGCGCCGCCGTCGACGTTCAGGCGCTCCGGGTCGATGCCCAGCCGGTCGCGGCAGTAGAGGGTCTGCACGGCGAACGCCTCGTTGAGCTCCCACAGGCCGATGTCGTCGATGTTCAGGCCGTTGCGCTCGAGCAACCGGGGGATGGCGAACACCGGGCCGATGCCCATCTCGTCGGGCTCGCACCCGGTGACGACGAGGTCGCGGAACACGCCCAGCGGCGCCAGCCCGCGCTCGGCGGCCAGGTCCGCGTCCATGACGACCGACGCCGCCGCGCCGTCGGAGAGCTGGCTGGCGTTGCCCGCCGTCACGGTGCCGCCCTCGATGACCGGCTTCAAGCCGGCGAGCCCGTCGAGCGTCGTGCCCGGCCGGTTGCACTCGTCCATCGTCAGCGTGACCTCCTCGAAGGACTCCTCGCCCGTCGCGCGGTCGACGACCTTCTTCGTCGCGGTCATCGGCACGATCTCGTCGTCGAACCGGCCGGCCTCCTGCGCGGCGGCGGTGCGGCGCTGGCTCTCCAGCGAGTAGGCGTCCTGCTCCTCGCGGCTGATCGCGTAGCGCTCGGCGACGACCTCGGCGGTCTGGAGCATCGTCATGAAGATCTCGGGCTTGTGCTGGGCCAGCCAGGGGTCCTCGGCCTCGAAGAGGTTCATGTGGTCGTTCTGGACGAGGCTGATCGACTCGAGCCCGCCGGCGACGACCGCGCGGTTCTGCCCGGAGATGACCTGCTGCGCGGCGAGCGCGATGGTCTGCAGACCGGTGCTGCAGAACCGGTTGACCGTCACACCCGGCACCGTCACCGGCAGCCCGGCGCGCAGCGCCACCTGGCGGGCGATGTTCGCGCCCGTCGTGCCCTCGCCGAGGGAGCCGCCCACGATGACGTCGTCGACCTCCTCCGGGGCGAGTCCGGCGCGCTCGACGGCGGCGGACACCGCATGGGCGCCGAGCGTCGCCCCATGGGTGTGGTTCAGCGCGCCGCGGTAGGCCTTGCCGATCGGCGTGCGGGCGGTCGAGACGATGACGGCTTCGGGCATGGTGAGGTCCTTCAGGTCGGGTTCGGGGTGGGGAGGTGAGGCAGGCCGCGGAGGACCAGCAGGACGCTGGCCGCGCAACCGGCGCCGGCGAGGAGGAAGACGGCGGCGAACGCGGTCGGTGACGGGGTGGCCGCGCTGGCCAGGACGCTGACGACGAGCGCGCTGCCCAGCGCCCCGCCGACCCAGCGCGCGATCGAGTTCATGGCGTTGGCGACGGCGGTGTCCCGCGCGTGCGTGGCGGCCATGAGCAGCATCGGCATCGCGGCGTAGGCGATGCTCACCGAGCTCAGCACGACGATGGTGCAGGCGAGGATCACCCACGCCTCGGGCGGGATCGTCGCCAGGCCCGCGAAGCCGGCGGCACCGAGAAGACCCGCGGCGGCCAGCGTGCGGCGCGGGCCGAAGCGGTGGACGAGCTCGCCGCCGAGCTGCGCGGCGATCGCCGAGCCGATGGTGCCCGGAAGCAGGAAGACGAGCGCGGTGGTCAGGACCGAGGCGTCGAAGCCCGGCAGCCCGTCGCCGCCGGGTGACTGCACCAGCCGCACGACGCCCAGGAAGCACGTGAAGTTCGCCAGGCCGACGAACAGGCCCGCGAGGTTCGTCACGAGCACCGGGCGGTCGGCGAGCATCACGGGGTCGACCAACGGCGCGGGCACGCGGCGCTCCCACCACAGCCAGAAGCCCAGGACGGCCACCCCGGCGGCCAGACATCCGACGAATCTCCGCGAGCCGAGCCCCCACGCCGGGGCCTCGGTCAGCGCGAGCAGCACGAGCAGCAGGCCGCCGGCCAGGATCACGGCGCCCGCGTAGTCCAGGCGGCCGTTGCCTCCCGGCGCGGCGCGATGGGGGATCGCCCACCAGACGCCCGCCAGCGTCACCGCGCTGACGATCGTCGCGAACCAGAAGACGCGGTGGTAGTCGCCGCCGTCGACGGTCAGCAGCCCGCACGCCACGAGCCCGACGCCCGCGCCGAAGCTCAGCATGCCGCTCACCACCGCGGTGGTGCGGGTGACCGACGGCCCCTCGCGTTCGTCGCGCACGATGCCGATCGCGAGCGGGAACACCGCGCCGCTGGCGCCCTGTAGCACCCGCGCGAGGAGCAGCAGGGCGAACGAGGACGTGAGCGCGGCGAGCAGCGACCCGATGAGGCACGCGCCGATGGCGACGGCCATGAGGCGGCGGCGCCCGTGCAGGTCACCGAGCCGGCCCAGGACGGGCGTCAGCACCGCGCACGCCAGGAGGTTGATCGTGACCGCCCAGGTCGCGGCCGACGTGCTGATCGCCAGGTCGCGCGCGATCGCATCGACGGCCGGGACGACGAGCGCCTGCATGCACGAGACGACGATCGCGCCGAGGCCGAGCACGGGCAGCAGGGCGGCGCGCCGCAGCGCGCCGGTCCGGGGCGGCGCGAGGGTCACCGGCCGGGCCGGCTCACAGCCCGGACTGCTCCGCGATCGCCAGCGCGCGGGTGACGAGGTCGTCGACCGTCTGCGCTGTCGGCCGCTGCTCCGATGCTGCGTTGCGCGGTTCGTCGATCGACCGGCGCAGGACGCCCTCGCAGATGATCGCGACCTTCCACAGCCCGAGGACGTGCCAGAACCCGAGCGTGCTCAGGTCGCGGCCCGTGACCTCGGCGTACGTCTCCGCAAGCTCGGCCCGGTTGGGGAAGCCCGGCAGTGCAGGGCCCTGAAAGACCGCGGGCGCCGGGTCGTCGTCCTGCGGCCAGTAGGCGAGCAGGCCGCCGAGATCGGCAATCGGGTCGCCGAGCGTGCAGAGCTCCCAGTCCAGGACGCCGACGACATCGCCGTGGTCGCGGTCGGTGATGACGTTGAGCAGGTGGAAGTCGCCGTGGACGAGCGTGATCTCGCCCGGGTCGGGCATCGCGTGCTGCAGCCGCGCGTGGAGGTCGTCGATCGCCGGGATCTCGCGGGTCTTCGAGCGCTCCCATTGGCCGTACCAGCGCTTGAGCTGGCGTGCGGCGTACGGCTTGCGCGACGCGAGGTCGGCCAGGCCCGCGCGGTCGAGGTCGACGGCGTGGATCTGCCCGAGGGTCCGCGCGAGTGACAACCCGATCTCCCGGCGGCGTGCGGTCGGCAGGGATTCGGCGATGGCCTGGTTCTCGACGACCACGCCGTCGACGTACTCCATGAGCACGAGCGGGACGTTGCTGACGGTCGGGTTCGTGCTCAGGCCGAACATCCGCGGGGTGGGGACGGCGGTGTCCTGCAGGCCGGACAGGATCCGGTGCTCGCGCGCGACATCGTGTGCCGAGGCGAGCAGTTCCCCGAGCGGCGGGCGGCGCAGCACCCACGACCCGCCGGCCTCGTCGCGCACCAGGTAGGTGAGGTTCGACTGGCCCTGCCCGATCCGGGTGAACCGCAGGCCGCCGTGCGCGCCGATGCCGAGCCCGCCGATCCACTGGCTGACCGCCTCGACGTCGAGGCCGGTGACGTGGCGCTGGGCGGCGGACACGGTCACGACGACATCCCTCCGAAGGCGCCGCCGCTGACGGTGAGCACCTGGCCGCTGACGAAGTCCGACCACGGCGAGGCGAGGAACAGCACGCCGCCCGCCGCCTCGTACGGCGTGCCGGGACGGCCGATCGGGACCATCGTCGCGGCGAGCCCGCGCATCTGCTCGGGGACGCCGAGCTGCACCTTCTCGCCGTCGATCTCGAACGTGTTCTCGTCGGTCTTCGCCGCGATCATCCGCGTGTCGATCCACGAGAACGCGACGGCGTTGACGTTGACCTTGAACTGGCCCCACTCCTTGGCCAGCGTCTTGGTCAGCCCCACGATGCCGGCCTTGCCCGCCGCGTAGTTGGCCTGGCCCGGGTTGCCCATCGTTCCCGATGTCGAGGAGATGTTGATGATCTTGCGGAAGCGCTCCTCGCCCGCGTCGCGCTCGGCCTTCGCCGGCTCGCGCAGGTGCGGCGCCGCGGCCCTGATGACCTTGAACGGCACCACGAGGTGGATGTCGAGCATCCGCTGGAACCAGTCGTCGCGCATCTTGTGGATCGGTGCGTCGAGCGAGTAGCCGGCGTTGTTGACGATGATGTCGATCTGCCCGAAGCCGTCGATCGCCGCGGCGATCAGGCGGTCCGGGGCGTCGTCCTTCGTCAGGTCGGCGGTGAACGCGAGCGTGTCGCCGTCGATCCCGTCCGCGGCCGCGGTCAGGCGGTCGCCGTCGAGGTCGGCGAGGACGACGCTCGCCCCCTCGGCCGACAGCCGCTGCGCGGTCGCCAGGCCGATGCCCTGCGCGGCCCCGGTGACCACCGCGACCTTGCCGTCCAGCTGCCCCATCAGGCGACCACCGGCTCCGGCGTACTCGGCGCACCCAGGATCTGGCCGCCGTCCATGAGCAGCGTCTCGCCGGTGATCCAGCTCGCCGCATCGCTGGCCAGGAACGCCACCGCGGAGGCGACGTCCTCGGGCTCGCCGATACGGCCGAGCGGTGTCGTGGCCGCGACCGCGTCCTCGTGCTCCTTCCACAGCGCCTCGGCCAGCCGCGTCCGGACCACGCCCGGGGCGACCGCGTTGACGCGCACGCCCGGCGCCAGCTCCAGCGCGAGCTGCTTGGTGATGTGGATGAGCGCGGCCTTCGACGCGTGGTAGACGCCGAGGTTCGGCCCGACGACGAGCCCGCCGAGCGACGCGGTGTTCACGACGGTCCCGCCGTGCTCCTGCATCCACGCGCGCCACGCGAGGCCGGTCCACAGGACCGGCGCCCAGAGGTTCACGTCGAACGTCTTGGCGAAGCGGCCGTGGTCCTGGTCGACGACCGGCCCGAACGCGGGGTTCGTGCCGGCGTTGTTGACGAGGATGTCGAGGCTGCCGAAGCGCTCGATGGTGAAGTCGACGCACTTCTGCGCGGCCTCCTCGTCGACGGCGTGCGCGCCGAAACCGACGGCGCGCTCGCCCAGCCCGGAGGCGGCCTCGTCGGCCGCCTCCTGCTTGCGGGACGTCAGGACGACGCTGGCCCCGGCGTCGACGAGCGCCTGCGCGATCGCCAGGCCGATGCCGCGTGACGCGCCGGTGACGATCGCGGTGCGTCCGCTGAGGTCGAGGCCCGCCATGTCAGCTCGCCGCCACGGCGGCCGGCGCGCCGTTGCCGGCCGCGACGCTCGCGGTGGCCTCGTGCTTGCGCAGCTCGCGCTGGGCGAGCGTCCTCTTGTGCACCTCGTCGGGGCCGTCGGCGAGCCGCAGCGTGCGCTGGTGCGCCCAGAAGCTCGCGAGCGGGAAGTCGTCGGAGACGCCGCCGCCGCCGTGGACCTGGATCGCGCGGTCGATGACCTTCAGCGCCATCTCGGGCGCCGCGACCTTGATCGCCGCGATCTCCGTGCGGGCGTGCCGGTTGCCGACCGTGTCCATGAGCCACGCGGTCTTCATCGTGAGCAGGCGGACCATCTCGATCTCGATCCGCGACTCCGCGATCCAGTCCTGGATGTTGGCGTTCTCGGAGACCGCCTTGCCGAACGTCGTGCGGGCCTGGGCGCGCTGGCACATGAGATCGAGCGCGCGCTCGGCCATGCCGATCGAGCGCATGCAGTGATGGATGCGGCCGGGCCCGAGGCGCGCCTGGCTGATCATGAAGCCGTCGCCCTCGCCGGCGAGCAGCGCGCTTGTCGGGACGCGGACGTTCTCGAAGTTGACCTCGGCGTGGCCCTCGCGGTCCTGGTAGCCGAAGACCGGCAGGCCGCGCATGATCGTGACGCCCGGGGTGTCGAGCGGGACGACCATCATGCTCTGCTGCTTGTGCTTCGGGCCGTCGGGGTTCGTCTTGCCCATGACGATGAGCACCTTGCAGTTCTGGTGCAGGGCGTTCGACGTCCACCACTTGCGGCCGTTCAGGACGTACTCGTCGCCGTCGCGCTCCATGCGCAGCTGGATGTTCGTCGCGTCGGAGCTGGCGACGAACGGCTCGGTCATGCCGAACGCCGAGCGGACCTCACCGTCGAGCAGCGGGCGCAGCCACTTCTCCTTGTGCTCGTCGGTGCCGAACAGCGTCAGCACCTCCATGTTCCCGGTGTCCGGGGCCGAGCAGTTGCACGCCTCCGGGGCGAGGTGCGGGCTGCGGCCCATGATCTCGGCCAGCGGCGCGTACTCGGCGTTCGTCAGGCCGGGGCCCCACTCCTCATGCGGGTGGAAGAGGTTCCACAGGCCGCGCTCGTGCGCGTCGGCCTTGAGCTCCTCGATGATCGGCGGGTGGAAGTTCGGATTCCCCGACTCCCGCATCTGCTCCTCGTAGACCTTCTCCGCCGGGTAGATCCGCTCGTCCATGAACGCCTGGAGGCGCTCCTGGTAGGACTTGCAGCGGTCGGTCAGCTCGAATTCCATGGTGGGACTAGCTCCTTGCGGGGAGGGACGGGAAGGCAGGCGGGCGCTGTTCGAGGTAGCTCGACACGCCCTCGGCGACGTCGGGCCAGGTGAACGACTCGAGCATCAGCGCGTCGGATTCCTCGATGGCCTGATCGAGGGTCTGGTCCTGGTGGCGCTGGACTTGGTTCTTGATGGCGGCCATCGACTGCGGTGAGCAGTTCGCGGCCAGGTCCTGGGCGTAGGCGACGGCCTCGTCGAGGAGCGCGTCGGGCTCGACGAGCCGGCTGACGAGCCCCATCCGCAGGGCCTCCTCGCCCTGGACGACGCGGCCGGAGAGCAGCAGGTCGAGCGCGTTGCTCGTCCCGACCAGCCGGGGCAGCATCCACGACATGCCGTACTCGGCGATGAGGCCGCGGCGGACGAAGGCGGTGGTGAACTTCGCCTTGGGGGTGGCGAAGCGGATGTCGCAGTACAGCGCCTCGACGAGCCCCAGCCCGGCGGCCGCGCCGTTGACCGCGGCGATCATCGGCTTGCGGATCGTCAGCGGGAACGCGCGGGGGCGGGGGCGCTGGACGACCTTGACCTCCTGGCCGTCGCCGACCTGCTGGAGGTCGTCCATGTCGGCGCCGGCGCAGAAGCCGCGGCCCGCGCCGGTGACGACGATGGCGCGGACGTCGCCGTCGTTCTCGGCCTCGTCGAGCAGTTCGAAGTAGCGGTCCTCGAGCTCGTTGTTCCAGGCATTCAGCCGGTCGGGCCGGTTGAGCGTGAGGACGAGCACCGCGCCGCGCCGCTCGGCGAGCACGGTGTCGGTTGTCGGTGGGGCGAGGCTGTCGGTCATGAGCGGTGTCTCCGGTGTCTAACTGAAGTTGAGGTCAGATTCAAGTTTATCGCGAACGAGTCGCCGGGCGCCGGCAGGAGGAGGGAGAAACCCGGCGCCCGGCGATCGTCCGCGTCAGCCCGCACGTCGGCGCGCCACCGTGGCGACGCCGACACCGAGGATCAGCAGGGTGCCCTGGAACAGGTACTGCCAGTAGGTGCCCAGGCCGATGAGCGCGATGGCGTTGAAGCCGACCGACACGGTCACCACGCCGATGATCGTGCCGATGATGTGGAACTGGCCGTCGCGCAGGACCGCGGAACCGAAGAAGGCCGCCGCGAACGCGTTGAGCAGGTAGCCGTCGCCGCCGTTGACCGACGCGTTGCCGGTCCGGGACGCCAGCAGCACGCCGGTCAGCGCGGCGCACATGCCGCAGATGATGAAGACGATGACCCGGATGCGGTCGACGCGGATGCCCGAGAGTCGCGCGGCCACCGGGTTCCCGCCGACGGCCTGCATCGACTGCCCGAGCACGGTCCGGTTCAGCACCACCCAGAGGATCGCGGCGAGCACGATCATCATGTAGACGGGGTAGGGGATGCCGAGGAAGCGGCCGAGCGTGATGTCGATGAACGCCTCCTCGCCGACGCTCACGGGCAGGCCGCCCGCGATGGCGTAGTTGATGCCGACGACCACGGTGCCGACACCGAGCGTCGCGACCAGCGCGTTGACGCCGAGCCCCGTCACGACAAGCCCGTTGACGAGGCCGATGACCGCGCCGCCGAGGATCGCCAGCGCGAAGGCGACGGGGATCGAGGCGCCGGAGTCGACCATGAGCGTGCACGCGACGATGCCCGCGAGGCTGGCGTTGTAGCCGATGCTCAGGTCGAACTCACCGGCGACGAGCGGGAACGTGAGGCCCATCGCGATGATGGCGGCCAGCGCGCTCTGGTTGAGGATGTTGATGGCGTTGTCGCGGGTGGCGAACGTGTCGGGCTCGAGCGTCGCGACCACGACGATCATGAGGCCGAGCACGAGCAGCGCGCCGTAGCGGCCGAAGAACTTCCAGGCGTCAAAGCTGCGCCCGGAGGTCCGCAGCCCCGCGTCGATCGGGATGTTGGTCATGCCTGCTTCTCCTCCGGGACGGCGTAACAGAGTGAGGTGAGGTGGTCCTTCGTCGCGTGGGCGCCGTCGACGATGTCGACGACTCGGCCCTCGCGCATGACGGCGACGCGATCACAGATCGCGAGCTCTTCGAAGTCGCTGGAGATGAGGACGATCGCGGCGCCGGCGTGGGCCAGCTCGCGGATGATCCCGTAGAGCTCCCCGCGCGCCCCGACGTCGACGCCGACGGTCGGCTCGTCAAGGATCAGCAGCTTCGGCGCGGCGCGGACGTACTTGCTGACCACGACCTTCTGCTGGTTGCCGCCGGACAGGTCGCCGACCAGCTGGTCGACCGAGCTGACCTTGATGCCGAAGCGCTCGACCATCTCCTTCGCGGTCGCGCGCATCCGGCCCGGGCTCAGCAGCCGGGTGGTCGGCTGGCGATCGTCGTGCATCGTCGCCAGCGCGATGTTGCGCGCCACGGACTCCTGCAGCAGCAGCCCCTCCGACCGGCGCTCCTCGGGCACGAGGGCGACACCGCGGCGGATCGCGTCGTACGGCGACCGCGGGCTGAAGTCCTTGCCGTCGAGCTGCATGGCGCCACCGGTCGGGCTGTCTGCGCCGAACATCAGGCGGGCGAGCTCGGTCCGGCCCGATCCCACGAGGCCGGCGACGCCGAGGATCTCCCTGGGATGGATGTCGAGGTCGACGCCGTGGACGCGCGGCTCGCGGGCGAGGCCGCGGACGGTCAGCACCGGCTCGCTGTGCAGGTGGCGCTCGACGGCCTCCTCCGGCGGCGGCGCGAGGTCGGTGACCTCGCGGCCGATGATCTCGCGGGTCAGCCGGTCGCGGTCGATCTCGTCGGCGACGAACGTGCCGACCATCCGGCCGTTGCGCAGGACGGTGACGTCGCGGGAGACGTGCAGCACCTCGTCCAGGCGGTGCGAGATGTAGAGGACGCCGACGCCGCTCTTCGTCAGGTCGGCGATCACCGAGAAGAGGCGCTCGGCCTCCTCCTCAGTGAAGGACGCGGTCGGCTCGTCCATCGCGATGACGCGGGCCTCGCGCATGAGCGAGCGGCCCAGCGAGATCATCCAGCGCTCGGAGACCGTGAGCCGTTCGACCTCGGTGTCGAGCGGGACGCCGCCGCCGAGCCCCTCGATGACCTCGACCGCGCGGCGCCGCGCCGCGCGGCGGTCCAGGAAACCGGTCCGGGAACCGCCCTCGTACCCGAGGGCCATGTTCTGCAGGCCCGTGAACTTCGGGACGAGGTTCAGCTCCTGGTGGATGAAGTTCAGGCCCAGGCGCGTGGCGTCCTGGGGGGAGTCGATCGACACGTCCTCGCCGGCGACGCGGATCGTGCCGGCGTCGGCGGTCTCCACGCCGGCGAGGATCCGCACGAGCGTCGACTTGCCCGCGCCGTTGGCCCCGCAGAGGGCGAGGACGTCGCCGGCGCCGAGCGTGATCGAGACGTCGTCGAGGGCGCGGGCGCCGCCGAAGGACTTCGAGATGCCGCGCATCTCGACGATGGGCGGTCCGGCGGGGGCGACGCCGTTGCCGGCGGCCTGCGGAGTGGTGGTCTCAGTCGCGCGCATGTGAGCTCCGGGATCGGGGGGAGCCGCGCCCGCGGGTGAACGGGGGCGCGGCTCCGGGTCCGGGTGTGGGACTAGAGGCCCTTCAGGGCGTCGGGGTTCTCCTCGACGAACGCGTCCACGTTCTCCGGGGTGATCAGGTCACTCGGGATCGGCACGTCCTCCGGCTCGGCGTCGACGCCGGCCTCGACGACCTTGCCGGTGTTCTCGGCGATCTGCTGACCGGCCTCGAAGACCTTGAGGTAGACGGTGCCGTCCATGTCGCCGTCCTGGATGGCCTTGACCGCGCCGGGCTGACCGTTGACGCCGTAGACCTTCACGCCCTCGCGGTTGCCCTGCTTGATCGCGGCGATCGCGCCGAGCGCCGGGTCATCGAAGCAGCCCCAGACGGCGAGGCCGTCACCGACGTCGGGGTTCTTCGCCAGCCACGCCTGGGTGAACTGGGTGGACGCCTCGACCTGGCCGGGGATCGGGACCTCGTTGCGGGTCTGCTGGATCTCCGTGGCGCCGATGGCGGCGTCGAGCGCCTTCTCGCGGCCGATGCACGGCAGGCCGCTCTTGTAGCCCAGGGCGAGGAGCTTGCCCTTGCCACCGGTGTCCTTGACGAGCTGGTCGGCGACCATCTTGCCCTGCGGCTCGCCGGCGTCGTAGTTGACCTGCACGCCGTCGGCGGTCCCGCCGGACAGCGAGACGACCGGGATGCCGGCGGCCTTCGCCGCACGGACGCCCGCGGTCATGGCGTCACTGGGGAAGACCGTCACGACGAGCATGTCGACGTTCTTCTGGACCAGGTCCTGCATGGCGGCGACGGCCTTGTCGGTCGACCCCTGCGGGTCGACGCTCGTGACCTCGTAGCCCTTCTCCTTGGCCGTCGCCTTGATGCCGGCGATGGCCTGCTCGGACGTCTGATCGGCGGCGGAGAAGCCGACGATCCCGATCGAGTACTTCTCGTCGGACGCGCTCGTGGAGGCGCTCTCGCCATCTCCATCGTCGCTGCCGCAACCTGCCGCGAGCACGCTGGCGGCTGCCAGGGCGACGGCGCCGATCATGCGAAGACGCATAGATCCTCTCCTCCCGGGCACAGACCCGCGGCACGCGGAGAACCCGCGATGCGGCAGCGCCCGATCGTGCCGGCCCTGGGGTGGGGCCGGCGGTTTCTCTCCTCCGGCTGCCCTCACCGCCGAAGCGGTGATCGCAGCACTCCACGAGTATGTCCTGATGTTGAATTCGATGTCAAGTTAGAACCGTGTTGTCTCGGAATGTACCTGCAAATTACGAAAAAAGATGTTCTGGCCACGGTACGAACTTGACGTCGAACTCATGTTGCTCCATCGTCGAGTGCCCCACCCTGAGGAGCTCGCATGCCGACCATCTCCGTCAACGGCACGACCCTGCACTACCTCGACGAAGGACCCCGGGACGCCCCGGCGATCGTCTTCAGCCCGTCGATGTTCTTCGACGGCCGGATGTTCGCCGCGCAGGCCGAGGCGTTCTCCGACCGCTACCGCGTGATCCGCTACGACCACCGCGGTCAGGGCGAGAGCGCCCGGCACCCGCGCGAGCAGCTGGACATGGACACGCTCACCGACGACGTGGCCGCGATGATCGAGTCGCTCGGCATCGCGCCGGTGACGTTCGTCGGCAACTCGATGGGCGGCTTCGTCGGGCTGCGTCTGGCCGCGCGCCGGCCGGAGCTTGTCCGCTCACTCGTCGCGATGGGGACGAGCGCCGACGTCGAGGAGCAGGCCGAGGCGATGGACGAGCTCATCGCGGCGCTGTCCGAGCACGGCATGGAGCCGGTGCTCGACGGCGTCCTGCAGTTCATGATGGGCGACACCACGCTGACCGACCCGTCACGCGCCGAGATCCTCGCCGACGTCACCGCGATGCTCCGCAGCCGCACGCCCGAGTACGCCGACGCGGCGTGGCACATCGCCCACCGCAAGGGCATTCTCGACGAGCTGCCCGGCATCACGGTCCCGGTGCTCGTCGTGGCTGGGACCGAGGACCACACGTACCCGCCGCCGAAGTCCCGGCAGATCGCGGAGCTGATCCCCGGGGCGCGGCTGGAGTACATGGAGCGCACCGGCCACGTGCACGCGAAGGAGAACCCGGAGGCGGTCAACGCGCTGCTGGAGCAGCACCTGGCCGCCCTGCCCGCGGCGGTCTGAGTCCGGAGCAGGCGCCGGCCAGCCCGACGTGCGCCGCGTGGGTGACCTCGCCGCGCAGGCGGGCGCGGCCACACGCCATGGTGGGCCAGCCTACGCCTGCGGCTCGAGCCTGCGCCGCAGCAGCGAGCGCTCCGCGGGCGAGGGCGCGAGCTCGAGCGCCCGGGCGTCGGCCAGCCGGGCGGCGTCGGGGTCGCCCGCGCGGCGCAACAGCTCGGCGCGGGTGGCGTGCAACAGGTGGTAGCCGTCCAGCGCGCGCTCGAGGCCGGCGAGCTCGTCGAGCGCCGCCGCCGGGCCGTGCACCTCGGCGAGCGCGACCGCGCGGTTGAGACGCACGACCGGCGTGTCCTGCACGCCGACCAAGCGGTCGTAGAAGGCGAGGACGGTGGGCCAGTCGGTGGGGCCGTCGGCCAGGTGGGTGGCGACGATCGCGGCCTGCAGCACGTAGGGGCCGGGCGGGCCCAGGCGCGCCGCGCGGTCGACCAGCCGGCGGCCCTGCGCGATGGCCGCCGCGTCCCACCGCGCGCGGTCCTGGTCGGCGAGCAGCACGAGCTCGCCGTCGGCGTCGGTGCGCGCCCCGCGCCGCGCGTCGTGGAGGGTCATGAGCGCCAGCAGGCCGAGCGCCTCGCGCTCGTCGGGCATGAGCGCGCAGAGGATCGACGCCAGGCGGATGGCCTCGGCGCACAGCTCCCGGCGCACAAGCGCGTCCCCGCTGGACGCGGCGTAGCCCTCGTTGAAGATCAGGTACATGGTGGCGAGGACCGCGGGCAGCCGGTCGGGCAGCGCGGCGTCGCGCGGGACGGCGAAGGAGATGCCCGCGTCGCGCAGCTTGCGCTTGGCGCGCACGACGCGCTGCTGCATCGTCGTCTCGGAGACCAGGAAGGCGCGGGCGACCTCCGGGGTCTGCAGTCCGCCGACGAGCCGCAGGGTCAGCCCCACCCGCGCCTCGAGGGCGAGCGCCGGGTGGCAGCAGGCGAAGATCAGCGCCAGGCGGTCGTCGGGGATGGGCATGGGGTCGTCGTCCTCCTCGCCGGGCACGGCCCGCTCGAGCTCGGCGGCCAGCACCGCCGCCTTGTCGGCGAAGCGCTTGACGCGCCGCAGGCGGTCGATCGCCTTGTTGCGCGCCGTCCGGGCGATCCAGGCGGCCGGCTCGTCCGGCACGCCGTCGCGCGGCCAGCGCTCGAGCGCGACGACGAAGGCCTCCTGGACCGCCTCCTCGGCCAGGTCGACGTCGCGCAGCAC